>NZ_JBALQK010000136.1:9504-43515 GCF_036965845.1 Bacillus sp. JJ1127
ATGGCCAGATGCTCTCTCCCACCGAAAAAGGGGGGGGTATGTCGGTTTTTTAATTGATGTATATATAAAAGAGGATACACGCTCCTTTTTGGAACATAGTATCCTCTCATAATCTTTTAGTTCTTTACCGTTTCTCCTACTAATGCCTTCGCTTTTTTGAGTGCTTTTTGAATTTGAACAAATCCTGTTCCCCCTGCACTATTACGGCGTTTCACCGCTGCATATGGTGAAAGAACTTCATACAAATCATCTTCAAATAATGGGCTCATTTCTTGATACGTTTTCAGCGGTACATCTAATAAATAGATTCCTTTTTGCGTGCAATGAAGAACGAGTTTCCCGACGATTTCATGAGCTTGACGGAACGGGAGTCCTTTGCTTGCTAAATAATCGGCAATTTCTGTTGCATTGGAGAAATCTTGTTTTACAGCTTGCCCCATTTTTTCTTTGTTGACAGTCATTGTTTCTAGCATACCTGCCATGATGTGCAGGCAGCCTTCTACAGTTTTGACCGTATCAAACATTCCTTCTTTGTCTTCTTGTAAGTCTTTATTATAGGCAAGCGGCAATCCTTTCATTACCGTTAATAAACTAAATAGATTGCCATATACTCTACCTATTTTACCACGAATCAGTTCGGCCATATCAGGATTTTTCTTTTGCGGCATAATGCTGCTTCCAGTTGCATATTTATCGCTCATTTCAATAAATTGGAACTCCTGACTACTCCATAGAATGAGCTCTTCACAAAAACGTGATAAATGCATCATTAACATGGATGAATTACTAAGAAACTCTAATATAAAATCGCGGTCACTTACCGCATCTAAACTATTTTCATAGATTCCTTCAAAACCAAGAAGCTCCGCGCTATATTCTCGGTCAATTGGAAATGTCGTCCCTGCGAGAGCTCCTGCTCCAAGCGGAGAAACATTAATGCGTTTCAGTGAATCTTCATAGCGATTTACATCGCGCTCTAACATCCAAAAGTATGCGAGTATATGATGAGCAAATGAAATTGGCTGTGCACGCTGCAAATGTGTATAGCCTGGCATAATCGTTTCAATATGCTCTTCCGCTTGATGAATGAGAACCTTCTGCAATTGTTTTGCAGACTTTATAATGTCTTGTACTTTCTCTTTTAAATATAAGTGCATATCTGTTGCGACTTGATCGTTACGGCTTCGGCCTGTATGAAGTTTACCGCCTACTTCACCGATTTTTTCAATTAACATCTTTTCGATATTTAAGTGAATATCCTCAGCTTCTATCGAGAAGTTAAGCTTATTTTCTTTCGCTTCTTTTAGTAAATATTGAAGGCCTTCTTTTATCTTCTCTGCTTCATCTTTTGTTACAATCCCTTGCTTGGCCAACATTGTAACATGTGCAATACTGCCTTCTATATCTTGATTCGCTAATTGTCTGTCAAAGGAGATGGAAGCTCCAAACTCCTCGACCCATTCTTCCGCTTCGGCTGTAAAGCGACCGCCCCAAAGTTTGCTCACGCTTCCACCTTCTTCTGATTCACTTGGCTATATACTTTTGTTGGAAGACCAAATAATGAAATAAAACCAACTGCTGCATCATGGTTAAATTCATCATCCACTGTATAAGTTGCCAATTTTTCATCGTATAGAGAGTATTCTGATTTACGTCCTTCTACAATCGCATGACCTTTAAATAATTTCACACGTACTGTACCTGTTACTGATTTTTGTGTTTCTTGTAAGAAAGCAGCAAGCGCTTGTTTTAAAGGTGAGAACCATAAACCGTTATAAATTAATTCCGTTAATTTTTGTTCAATGATCGGTTTAAAATGAGCTACTTCTTTCACAAGCGTTAAATCTTCGAGCTCTTTATGCGCTGTAAGTAATGTCATTGCCGCCGGACACTCATATACTTCACGCGATTTAATACCAACAAGGCGGTTCTCTACATGGTCGATACGTCCAACACCATGTTTTCCAGCAAGAGCGTTTAACGTTTTAATTAATTCTGACAGTGAATAAGCAGTGCCATTTAATGTTGTTGGTACACCCGCTTCAAATCCAATTTCTATAAATTCTGGTTTATTTGGTGTATCTTCTAGCGCTAACGTCATTTCATATGCCTCTTCTGGTGGTGCTGCCCATGGGTCTTCTAAAACTCCACATTCATTGCTGCGCCCCCATAAGTTTTGGTCGATTGAAAACGGGCTATCTAGATTGATTGGAATCGGTACATCGTTTTCTTTTGCATATGCAATTTCTTCTTCACGTGACCATTTCCATTCACGGACTGGGGCAATCACTTCTAAATATGGATTTAATGCTTGAATGGAAACTTCAAAACGAACTTGATCATTTCCTTTTCCCGTGCATCCATGCGCAACCGCACTAGCTCCTTCCTGCTCCGCAATTTCTACTAGTTTTTTCGCAATTAACGGACGAGATAAAGCAGAAACAAGTGGGTATTTCCCTTCGTATAACGTATGACCTTGCAGAGCCATCAATGCATATTCATTCGCAAATTCTTCTTGCACATCAATCATGTAAGACTTAACTGCACCTACTGAAAGTGCCTTTTCTTTGACAAACGCTAAATCTTTCCCTTCCCCTAAATCTAAACAAAGCGCGATAACATTATAATTTTTCTCCTGTAACCATTTAATTGCAACGGAAGTATCAAGACCTCCGGAATATGCTAACACAACTTTTTTCTTCTCCATTTTACATCCCCCTAAAGAATAAATATTCACTTTATCTTATAATAATTCAAACTTTACCACCTTTTACAAAATGAATCAAGGGATATTAGTAAAAATTTTTCAAACAATTTCGTCGAACTTCTTTCTTTTTTTCGATACAATGGAAACAAGAAAATGGAGGGATGTCCATGAAAGAGTATTTTATATATGATGCACATCTAGGAATCGACGTACCGCACTTGCAAGAAGAATGGGAAGACATCCCTGAAAAAGTGCAGCACGCTATTTTATTAAAATGGGAACAAATTCGCGGGAAAATACCTGATCGTATAAAAGAACTTGAATATCATATTAATGAAAAACAACATCGCTTAAATAACGAAGAAAACTTCGACATTTCCTGTAGACTCAATTCTGAAATTGCCGACCTCGCCTCCATCATTAATGACCTATGGCTTTGGTATCGCCTTACTCAAAATGTATCTGAAGGGAAAACACATCGATAAAACTAGCAACACCATTTTTATAAACCGACAAACTCTGCAGATTTTCTCCGGTTATTGTCGGTTTCCATACACATACATTTTTAGAAAGTATGATATAATAGTATAAAATCTTTACACGAAAGGATTTTGATATCATGATCGCTCGAAGGAGCATGTGGCATCGAATTGATGAATCTTACACGTAGCGTATTTTTGAGCTCAGATGCTTTAGTCTAGCGAAAAAAATACGAGAGTGGGGAAATTATGATTGCCCGAAGGATAATTTGGCAACGAAAAGACTCTTCTTACACATAGCGTTTTGTTTAGGTCTCATTGTTACTTGCTAAACAAAACAAAGAAAGAAGAGAGCAGGATTGCTAAATGACAAATCCTACTCCAAGTTTTGTTTAGTCGTTTTTAGACTTAAACTAAAACGAAAGTAGGGAGAATTGATGGACGAGAGGATTATTCGTTATTTCTTCAACGACATATAGCGTAGTTAGTTTCATGTAGACTAACTGAAGGCTATACAGCTCGTAGTTAGTTTACAAAAGGAAGAGAACTACTAACTACGGAAAGAAGGAATAACGATGAGGAACATCCAAAGTCGACAAATTATTAAAGAAATTTTTATGCTTTTAATCGGTTCATTTATTTTAGCAGCAGCGCTATATCACATTCACTTCCAAAACCACTTAACAGAAGGTGGCTTTGTAGGAATTGCACTATTTATCCAAAACTTTTTTGATATTTCACCGTCGATTTCGACTGTATTAATGGATATTCCCATCATTTTACTATGCGCTACATTTTTAGGTAAAAAGATGGTTGGCTATTCATTTGTGGGTTCGATTTCATTTGGGGTATTTTATTCTTTAATGGAAAACTATTCTCCATTTACGATAGACTTATCAAATCATTTATGGATCGCTGCAGTATTAGGCGGTGCGCTAGCTGGTATTGGACTCGGTTTTATATTACGATTTGGCGGTTCAACCGGTGGAGACGATATTTTAACAATTGTATTAAGTAAACGAACTCGCTTTACAATTGGGCAAATTTTCTTCGTCTTTGACGCGATTGTTCTTGCGCTTTCATTATATTATTTAACTTGGACAGAAATTGCGTTTACTATTCTTTCAATTGCCGTTCAGGCAAAAACGTTGGATTTAATTTACTATCCAAAAACAGAAAAGAAAACAATCTCGATTCCAATGTCCAAAAAACATGCAACAAATTAAAAAAGCGAAAGGCTTCGGCCTCTCGCTTTTTTTCACGCTCGTTTTTCTTTTTCTAATATGTAACGTACTTGATAAAATCTGTTCGCAAATTCTGTCACACTTCTTGTTAAACGATAGTTCACGGTAGAACCGATTGCAATCCCTAATACAGGGACACCTTGAAATAGTTTACGGCGAAGTGCATAAATCGAAAAAGTCTTCAAAATTTGTTTTAATACAACTTCTATAGAAGCTGGTTTTAACACTTCTTCTTCCCCTTCATAAAAGAACGAATCTTCTTGTTCTAGTTCCTGAAGTAGGTTATACCAAGCATATTGCTGGAGCCTTGCTGGTAATAATGACGCATGGAATACTTTTAAAGCAAGCATCATTTCGTAAGGCTTGTTTACATCATGGCCAAACGATGTCGCAATGAGCTGAACTGCTTTCACATTTAATGCAATCATGACAGGAAAATCGGCAGTTAATAATAACAAGCCACCGACTCCGGTTGCTCCTCCCTGTGCCAAAGAATACAAGCGATGACGTGCTGTCTGTTGTTCTGCTATGTATGTTAATTGATCAATGGATAATAATTTTACATCCTCTAGCTGCTCTATGGATTCATCAAACAATCTTGCTGTTCCTAAAATACGATTGCGCGCATCCAGCTGCGATTGTGAACTTTGGATAAATGCATGAAGATGGAAAAGCCATTCATCTGCTTTCTTAAAAAAGTCTTTTCGTTTTTTCTGCGGTAATTTTGCTACCATGACATGTATCCATTTATCAAACAGCTTTTGAAAATCCGTTGCGTCTTGTTCTAACAATTGTCCTTCCCAATCTTTTATATTTTGTAAAATGGCTTGTTCTCGCTTCGATCGCATCGTAACAACCACCTCGCTCAATTTTTTTCTATTGTAACACATTCCTGCCTTTTCTTTACAAATCTGCTAAGCTAAACATATATTTATTCAGTACATGGAGGAATACATGCATATGCAAAATGGATTCCAATTGTAACATTTCTTCATCAAGAGAAAATGTTGTATCCAAGCGGACTAATGGAATTTCTTACAGCAAAAATAAAAGACGGAATCCTATAGGATCCCGTCTTTTTTACATATATTAACCAATGTTTCCAAGACGAACTACGTCACGAGCAATCATAACTTCTTCGTCAGTTGGAATTACGATAATTTTTACTGGAGAATGTGGGAAGTTGATGAATGCTTCTTCGCCACGAATGTTGTTACGTTTTGCATCGAAGTATACACCCATAAACTCAAGGCCTTCTAATACACGTTCACGAATTAGAGCACTGTTTTCTCCAATACCAGCCGTAAAGATGATTGCGTCTACACCTTTCATACGAGCTGCATAAGAACCGATATATTTATGAATACGTCCTACGAATACATCTAGCGCTACTTCTGCACGGTGGTTTCCTTCTTCTTCCGCTTGTTCAATGTCACGTAAGTCACTAGAGAATCCAGAAAGACCTAGCATACCGCTTTTCTTGTTTAATACGTTCAGAACTTCTTCTACAGATTGTCCTGTTTTTTCCATGATGTATGGAATTAACGCAGGGTCAATGTTACCAGAACGTGTACCCATTGTTACACCAGCAAGTGGAGTGAAGCCCATAGAAGTATCGATAGATTTTCCGCCTTCTACAGCAGCGATACTTGCACCGTTACCTAAGTGGCAAGAAAGTAAACGTAAACTTTCAAGTGGACGACCTAATAATTCAGCTGCACGCTGTGTTACATATTTATGAGAAGTTCCGTGGAAACCGTATTTACGAACGCCGTATTTCTCATAGTATTCATATGGTAAGCTGTATAAGAAAGATTCTTCTGGCATTGTTTGATGGAATGCTGTATCGAATACTGCAACTGCTGGTACGTTCGGAAGTACTGCTTGGAACGCTTTAATACCAACAACGTGTGCTGGATTATGAAGTGGTGCTAATTCGCTTAAATGTTCAATTTCTGCTAATACTTCGTCAGTAATTACAGCAGAATCATCAAATTTTTCACCGCCGTGTACAACACGGTGACCGATACCGCTAATCTCATCAAGAGATTTCAAAATTCCATTTGCAGTTAATTTGTTAAGTAACATATTAACTGCCACTCCATGATCTGGAATACTTGTTACTTCTGTTTGTTTTTCACCGTTCACAGTAATTGTGAAGATACTATCTTCTAAACCAATACGTTCTACTAAACCTTTTGTTAATACTTTCTCACTTGGCATTTCAAATAATTGAAACTTTAAGGAAGAACTTCCTGCATTAATCGCGATGATTTTTGACATCTAGTCTTTCGCCCCTTTTTCTCTTGGTTGTTGTGTAAATGAGACCTCAAACCGCTCGATTTTATCTGATTATATTTACCAGATATGAAAACGTTTCACTCTCAGTAAATTTTATACTCACGAGTTTAATTTAAACATCGTCCGACATATATTTCAAGTGAAAAAATTGTAACAACAAGAAAAAAAATATATTACAGATTTCAAAAAAATTCAGTTAAATCTTGTATATAATAAAAGTTAAACGACATGGTATAAACACTGTATTATATCAACTGGTATCTCTGTTATATATTCTATGACTTATGAGTTACAAACCAACTATTCAATTGATCCATTATATTCTCCATCGCCTTCATGTTGGAAAATTTAGGCAAATCCACTAATAACG
Source organism: Bacillus sp. JJ1127 (assembly GCF_036965845.1). NCBI lineage: Bacteria > Bacillati > Bacillota > Bacilli > Caryophanales > Bacillaceae > Bacillus > Bacillus sp. JJ1127. The sequence goes on from NZ_JBALQK010000136.1 coordinate 16,606, forward strand.
CCTGTTTTGGCATTGTTACATTTGGACCTTTCTTTTGGAGAACAAATATACTTTTTGCATTTTTCTCGTTTTTAAACATGGAAACAGGAAGCTGTAATAGTCCTTGAATAAAACTCGTTTCTTTAATAAAAGCATGAAGTTTTGGTGCTTGATCACTTTCAAACATGAAGTTTGGTACTAAGAAGAATAAATATCCTCCTTCTTTCGTATGCTTCACACTTTGTTCAATAAATAAGTGATGTGCATAAGACATTCCTTCATCTGCTTTTAGCGTGTATTCACTTGCCCCTATTTCGTTTGGATATAACCCTACTGGCAAATCACAAACAACCGCGTCTACTGGGTCAATATAAAGCGGAGCTATTCCATCTTGATTGAAAAGCTCAATCGCTTGCTTTTGTAAATTCGCATTCACTAACGCCAGTTTAATAAGCAAATCATCAACTTCTACACCGAATCCACTTATTGTTGTTCCTTCTTGCACGCCATTAAAGATTGTTGTCATTAAATTTCCTGTTCCAATTGCAGGATCTAAAACAGTGATTTCTTTTTGACCCTTCATAAATTTATGGAACAAGTAACTCATAAACATCCCTACTGCATCGGGTGTCATTTCATGATTCGCTTGTACGCCTTCTTTCATTCCTTTTAAAATGGCAAGCTGAAATGCCTTGCGAATTTCTTCACTTTTATATGTTTCTTCCTTAAATTTACTGTATTCACGATTCAACCGTTCAATTGTTGATTCAGATAATTCTTCTTGTAAAATCGCTCCTTCAAACACGTTATCTCCTGTTTCTACAAGCGCTTCTAAATATGTTACATCCAATTCTTTACGTAAAATTACGGTAGAAGAATCAAAAATAGAAAATAATGTTTCTACTGTCTGACTCACAAACATTCCTCCTTCTGTCAATTACACATAACTTATATCATACCATAAAGTGAAACTTTAATCAGTGGGGAGGCTTCTTCTCCCCACTGATTATTAGCCCCCACCAATCGGGCATTTACGAGTAGTTTATCTCCCAACTAGCTTCTTTGTGCTACTGCACCTTAAGATAGGAGATTTACTGCCCGTTAATGCGGGGTAATCTGATTTTTTCCCAAAAGAAAAAGCGACCTCTTTTTTAGAGCCCCCTTCTCAGATTACAGATTATATCAACGATTTGACCATATACAATATATCTTATACGAAAAAACGACCTCTATAAGAGGTCGTCTTCATTACTTCGCAGCTTTTGTTGCTTCTAATGCTGCTTCATAGTTTGGATGGCTTGTACCTTCGCTTACGTATTCTACGTAAACTACTTTGTCATTGCTATCTACTACGAATACAGCACGAGCAAGTAAACGAAGTTCTTTCATTACTACGCCGTAAGCTTCACCGAATGAAAGGTCACGGTGGTCAGAAAGTGTTGCTACATTTTCTAAGCCGTTTGCCGCACACCAGCGCTTTTGAGCGAATGGTAGATCGGCACTGATTGTTAATACTTTTGTGTTTTCAATACCAGCTGCATCTTGGTTAAAACGACGAGTTTGTGCGTCACATACACCTGTGTCGATAGATGGTACAACGCTAATTAATTTTACTTCACCTTTGTATGTTTCTAAACTTACCGGAGATAAGTCGTTTGCTAACACTTGGAAGTTTGGCGCTTGATCGCCAACTTTAACTTCTGTTCCAACTAAAGTCATTGGATTACCTTTAAAAGTTACGTTTGCCACTTGAAAATCCTCCCTTATTTTAAACAAAATATGTACACTGTAAATGATAGTTTGTCCCTATGCAGAATGCAAACAAAATCACTTCATTTACAAAAAAATAAAAAAGCTAATCAATCGATTAGCTTCTTTTCACTGCTAGATTTCAAACTCTGGTTCATCGCCTTTTCGCTTCTCCATCATTTTCTTCACTTTATCGACAGCTTGCGGTGCTAATTCAATGATTTTATCAATCACATGCGTTTGGTTATCTAAATGTAAAACTTTCACACCAGATCCATTTATAACAAGAAAGGCAACAGGGGTAATCGAAACACCTCCGCCGCTACCTCCTCCAAATGGATGACGGCCAGAACTTTCTACTTTTCCAAATTCACTCCCGCCAGCCGCAAAGCCAAAGCTCACCTTAGAAACCGTAAGAATGACACTTCCGTCAGCTGCTTTAATCGGGTCACCAATGATTGTATTTACATCAGTCATTTGTTTCAAATGCTGCATCGCAGTTGTCATTAAACCTTGAATTGGATGGTCCATTCTATATCCCCCTATGTTTGAACAGATTTTTCTGTAATGCCAGATCTTTGCTTTCTCATAAACATGAGTAACTTCACTCCGGCTTTTATAGCACGATATACGCGAAAGGAAGCTGTTAATTCACATCTTGATGCGAATCCCTTCCCTTGGAAAACAGGTGTAATTTCGAACTTTGGTATATCAACAATATGCATATATTGTCCCACGATCCCAGCAGCCATTCCTTTTGTCCCCCATGCATATCCGGTGACAATTCCAGTACTAGCTGCGTCGCCTGTTCCAATTTGCGAATACCATTTCCAACTATTGATTTTCACTTTTTTAAGAAAATCTTTAAGGATAGTATGGATCTCTTGGAGCATTTTTATCAGTTCCCCGATGCTATCAAGTTGTGCCATAATCTTATTTTCTATGCCGCCATCTCTTTCTGCCTTTTCGATTTTTTGCCCGGTCTTTCTTTGTTGTTTTTCAATTCTTTCTAAAATATCAAACGTATACCGAATCATCCATATTTTCACTTGAAATAAACATTGCTTCTCCATTTCCGAATATAAAAACGTCACTTTGAGCGATATCTTCGACAATAATATAAGCAAGATGAAAAGGAGAAGAATCCCCATTCCGATTACAAGCCACTTCATTCCTACCATCCTTTCACTCCACATCCATTATCGACAGATTCAAGCAGGATTAAACAATTCAGAATGAAATTGAATATATAAACTTTTCTAAAAATAAAGAGGGATTTTGACATTTTATATCGAAATATACTATTTGAACATATCATCAGAATCTCTTTCTGATGAAGCACAATTTGACTGCAATGGAGGGATACACAATGGCAGATCGTCGTAATTTATTTTTCTTTTATGGTGATGACAAAGCAGCACTTGTCGAAAAAATGAAGCCAATATATCGTATTTTAGAGGGAAATGGATTTACCGTATTAGATCATCCAAAAAATGCAAATGCTATCGTCAGTATCGGGGATGATGGAACCTTCTTACAAGCCGTTCATAAAACAGGCTTTAGGGAAGATTGTTTATATGCAGGTGTTTCTACGAAAGATGAAATTTCTTTCTACTGTGATTTCCATATTGACCATGTCGATACAGCCCTTCAAGAAATTACAAAAAACGAAATTGAAGTACGAAAATACCCAACAATTCAAATAGATGTTGATCAAGATACATCTTTTTATTGCTTAAATGAGTTTTCTTTACGCTCTAGCATCATTAAAACATTTGTAGTAGATGTATACGTTGATGATTTACATTTCGAAACCTTTAGAGGAGACGGCTTAGTCATCTCTACACCGACAGGAAGTACAGCTTATAATAAGTCATTGCACGGAGCAGTTGTCGACCCATTAATTCCATGCTTCCAAATAAGCGAACTTGCTTCTTTAAATAACAACACATACCGTACACTCGGATCACCATTTATCTTAAACCATGAACGTACATTAACTTTAAAACTGATTCCGGACGGTAACGATTATCCAGTTATGGGAATGGATAACGAAGCGCTTAGTATTAAACAAGTTGAAAAAGCTATCGTACGTTTAAGTGATAAGCAAATTAAAACCGTAAAATTAAAAAACAATTCGTTCTGGGAAAAAGTACAGAGAACGTTTTTATAAACGAAAAAACGAGTGTCAAAGGATTCCCTGACACTCGTTTTTTCGTTTATTACAGAACCGTCGATATCCTGTAGTATTCTTCTAAACTTCTTGTTCCGCTAGTGTATCCACCCGTTCAATTTATATCAACTGACACTTTCACGGCACTCTTTATTTTTCATACACAATTTGACCGTCTATTATAGTTGCGGCAACTTGAATATCCTTTATTTCTTCTGCTGCAACCGCAAATATGTCACGGTCTATGATAATGAAATCCGCTTCATATCCTTTCACAATTTTACCACGTTTGTTTTCTTTTCCAATCGCATAAGCACTTCCAGTCGTAAATAAGGAGACGGCTTCAAATACGGATAAGCTCTCTTCTGATATATAACATGTTCCATCAATAAAACTTCTCCGCGTTACTGCACTATAAATTCCTAAGAATGGATTTGCCTGTTCAATTGGTGCATCTGATCCACCCGAGCAATGCAATCCTGCACCAAGTAATGTTTTCCAAGCGTACGCATAACGAAGACGATGCTCTCCTAACTTTTCAATGACTGATGGAAAATCAGATGAGACAAACACAGGCTGAATATCAATAATAGCTGGTAGATACTTCATTCGCTCAATTAATTCTTCACGAGCAAGCTGACAATGAATAATACGGTCCCGTAACCCTTCTGTTGGTGGATATAGTTCAAGCGCATCAATGACATATTCAAGCGATAAATCACCGATTGTATGAATTGCAACTGGCATATGCAAGTTACGAGCTTTTTTCACTAGCTCCGCAAGCTCTTCACGAGAAAAAATTGCCACGCCATTTGTTTCCTTTGCATCTTCATATGGTTCACTTAATAGTGCTGTTCTTCCACCAAAAGAGCCGTCAGAAAAAATCTTCATTGCTCCAAATTCAATATAGTGTTCATCCTCATATTCTTTTTGCTCATCAGCTACTTCATGATGAACGAGTAAATGTGCTTTAAAAGGCATTTCTTTTATAACATGAGAAAACGCATTGTACGTTTTTTGAAAGCCACCGTAATAATTTAAGTCTTCCGTATGCCCGCCTACTAGTCCGTATTTCCAACAGTCTAAAATAGCTGTCTCGAGCGCTCTTTGTAAATATGCTTCATCTATTTTAGGCTGAACATGTTTAATTAATTCTTGTCCTTGTTCATATAAAAGCCCTGTTAATTCACCTGATGAATCACGCCCTATTTTTCCACCTTTCGGGTCCTTTGTTTCAACTTGTATATTCGATTTTTCAAGTATGTAAGAATTCACCCATGTAACGTGGCGACAAACACGCTTTAATAAAATAGGATGATCTTTAGAAATTGCATCTAAATCACGTACATGAACATGCTTTGTATCCGTAAAATTATTTTCATTCCATCCTTCTCCGATAATCCATGAACCTGTTGAAGCTTCTTCTACTCGCTCCTTAACAAGGATAAGCACTTCCTTATAAGATGTGCAATTTGATAAATCTAATCGAAGCAATCTCTCACCATGCCCAATAAGGTGCATATGGCTATCAACAAGCCCTGGAATCATCGTTCTTCCTTTTAAATCATATAACTTCTCAAATGAATATCGATTTTCTAACTCTTTTTTATTTCCTATATCGACAATGATGCCATTTTCAACATAAATAGCTTCGGCTATTTCATTTTCTTCTTTCATCGTATAAATTGTTCCGCCATACCAAATGTCTCCCATATGTTCATCCCCCTTTTTCTTTTATTCTATTAAAAAAAGCACCATTAAAAAACATGGTGCTTTTCTCAACATTCATTACGCTTCTGGAGAATAAGTTGTAATTTGCCATTCAATATTAAATTTATCTTTTACTTGTCCATACGCTGGACTCCAAAAAGTTTCTTGAAGTGGCATTAAAACTTCGCCACCTTCTTTCAATTTTTCAAATACTTCTTTCGACTTTTCTGCATCGCTCGTTCTAATTGCTATCGTTACTTGAAAGCCAATTTCATGCGCTTTACCTGGGAATGTATCAGAAATCATAAGGTCTGTATCCCCTACTTTTAAATGAGCATGTAAAATGCGGCTTTTCACTTCTTCAGGGATCAGAAATTCCGGGTTTTCAGGCATCTCGCCAAATGTTTGAATGACTTCAATCTTTGCATCTAACGCCTCTTCATAAAACTTTACCGCTTCTTGTCCATTACCATCCAAAACTAAATACGGGTTAATACCTAAAATCATACAGGCACCTCTTTTTTAAGTTTTTTATTATTTATTACACATAAAAACAGAACTAACGTTCTGTTTTTATGATATCATATGTGCCAGATTTCATTCAACTATTTACTTCTTTATTTTCTCAATTATTTTGAAGGAAGTTCCATCTCTTGTTTTCTAAGTTCAACGCGTCTAATTTTTCCGGAAATTGTTTTCGGTAATTCGTCTACAAATTCAATCTTGCGAGGATATTTATATGGTGCAGTTAGTTTTTTGACATGTTCTTGGAGTAAAGGTATCAATGCGTCTGATTTTTCTTGGACATTGTCTCTTAATACGATAAATGCTTTCACGACACTTCCGCGAATTTCATCTGGACTTGCAACTACGGCGCACTCTCTTACATAGGGATGTTTCACAAGTGCATCTTCCACTTCAAACGGCCCAATTGTATAACCAGAGCTAATAATAATATCATCTCCGCGGCCCTCAAACCAAAAATAACCGTCCTCATCCTTTTTCGCTTTATCACCTGTAATATAATAATCACCGCGGAATTGCATCGCTGTCCGCTCATCATCTTTATAATATTGCTTAAAGAGCGCTGGTGTATCAATATGGACGGCAATATCTCCGACTTCTCCTACAGATACAGGTTTCCCCTCTTCATTTACAATATCTACTTGATTACCTGGCGTTGGTTTTCCCATTGATCCTGGTCTAATCTCCATTCCTTTCATAACACCAACGAGCAATGTATTTTCCGTTTGACCGTATCCATCTCTGACTGTAACATTAAAATATTTTTGGAACGTTTCAATCACCTCTCGGTTTAGCGGTTCTCCTGCTGATACAGCGCTATGTAACGCTTCTAAATTATACTGCTGTAAGTCCTCTACCTTTGCCATTAAACGATATTCCGTTGGCGTACAGCAAAGCACATTCACTTTGTTATCATCTAATAATTGCAAATATGTTTTCGGATCGAATTTACCGTGATATACAAATCCTGTTGCTCCTGAGCCGAGCGTCGCTAAAAACGGGCTCCAAATCCATTTTTGCCACCCTGGACTAGCCGTTGCCCATACTACATCATTCTCCTCTATTCCAAGCCAATTTGGAGCACTTGTACGCAAATGTGCATATGCCCAAGCATGCGTATGAACAGCCCCCTTTGGATTTCCTGTCGTCCCTGATGTATAGGATAAAAATACCATATCTTCCCGGTCTGTCTTGGCGATTTCTAATTCATCACTTTCTGTTTCTAATGCGTCCTTTAAATTGATCCACCCATCTACTGACTGCTCGCTCAATACGAATTTTTGAAGGGAGTCCATCATCTCTACCCCTTCAAATTGTTCGATATACGGTTCATAACTGACAATTGCCTTTACTTCTCCATGCTGCAAACGATATTCAATATCTTTTTTACGAAGCATTTCTGAACTTGGAATGACTACAAATCCTGCTTTAATTGCCGCAATATACGTCATATACGCTTCAATTAAGCGCGGCATCATAATGAGAAGCTTGTCCCCTCTTTGCAGGCCACTCTTTATAAAAGCGTTTCCAATTTTATTCGCACCTTTTATTAGTTCAAGGTATGTAACCTCTCTTCTATTTCCTTCGTCATCCTGCCAAATTAAAGCAAGTCTCTGCTTCTCATTTGTATATTTCTCTATCTCCGCAACTAAATTATAAGACGGTGGTGCTAACAATTCTTCTCTATTCATAAACATCCTCCTTTATATCTATGTCTCCCTTCTATAATAAAGAATTTTCAGTAAATTTTGAACCCTCTTTTTTGACAAATTTTTTATCGATGCGTTAAATATAAAAAAGGAGCGGGAAAACCCGCTCCTTCTAAGCCATGTTATATGGGATTATTTTTGGAAACCGCCTAATTGTTGTTCTGCTAAAGAAACTAGACGTTTAGTGATTTCGCCACCAACAGATCCGTTAGCGCGAGATGTTGCATCTGCTCCAAGTTGAACACCGAACTCTTGAGCGATTTCGTATTTCATTTGGTCTAATGCTGCTTGAGCACCAGACACTGCTAATTTGTTTGTGCTTCTTGCCATATGGTATCACCTCCTTGTGAGTATAGAGTGTGATAAACCATATGACTTCATACATATCTATTGATGGTAATTTATGGTTTCAAAGGGTGTTCAAGCACTTTTAGAAAAGATCTTCCAATTGTTCTTCTTCAGCCACTTCTACTGTTTGTAATACCATTTTTTCTGTATTGGCAACAGCGGATTCAATAAGCGGTGTAAAATCATATTTTGATTCAAAGCGATTTGCTTTTTCACGCTTTGGTTTTGTCGCTGGACTTGCTGGTGTGAATACTGTACAGCAGTCTTCATACGGACGAATCGAAATATCATATGTTCCAATTTCATTTGCAATTTTAATAATTTCTAGTTTATCCATCGTAATAAGCGGACGAATCACTGGATAGTTTGTTACTTCATTAATCGTATGCATACTGTCTAGCGTTTGGCTTGCTACTTGTCCAAGACTTTCACCCGTTGTTATCGCAAGTGCATTACGCTCCTCTGCAATACGTTCTGTAATACGCATCATCATACGGCGCATAACTGTCATAGAATAACTAGATGGAATTTCCTTATTAATTGTTTTTTGCACTTCAGTAAACGGAACAAGGTGAAGCGTTACACGTTTACAATACTTTGTTAACTCTTGTGCTAAATCAATTACCTTTTGTTTTGCGCGCTCACTTGTGAATGGCGGACTATGGAAGTGAACTGCCTCCACTGATACACCGCGCTTCATTGTTAAGAAAGCAGCTACTGGGCTATCGATTCCACCAGAAAGAAGTACCATTACTTTTCCGCCAACACCAACTGGTAATCCGCCAGCTCCCATACGCTCATCACACATAATATAGCTATAACCACTGCGAATTTCTACACGAACATTTACATCTGGATTATGCACATCTACTGTGATGTCTTCTGTATTTTCTAAAATATATCCGCCAATCTCCGGAAGTAATTCCATCGTACGCATTGGGAAGTGCTTATAAGAACGGTGTACTGTAATTTTAAATGTTTTTACATCGCCTTTTACTTGTAATAAAGCAGCTAACGCACCCTTTTTAATATCTTCTAATTCTGTCGGTACTTTCATCGCTAAGTTAAATTTATGAATACCGAATACATCTTTCAATCTTTCTGCAATCGCCTCATGATCTTCGCCATTTAACTGAATGTACATACGGTCGTGTGTCGCATCAATTTTGATATTTGGGAATTTCTTTAATTTAAATTTAACGTTATCTTTTAACGTATTAACAAACTTAGAACGGTTCTTTCCTTTTGTCGTCATTTCACCATAACGAACTAAAATATATTCATATGTCATCATATTTTCTTTACCTCATCACTTCATATAGTTTTGGCAATGTTTCTTTTATAATTCCTTCGAATTGTGTGACTTCTTCCATCGTGTTCTCTGGTGCTAAACTAATGCGAATTGCACTTGCTGCTGCAGCATGCGGCACTCCCATTGATACTAACACACGACTCACTTCATTCGCTTTTGAGGAACAAGCTGATTTTGTTGATACATATACATCACGTTCTTCTAGAGCATGAACTACTACTTCTGGTTTTAAACCAACGAATGACACATTTAAAATATGTGGCGCCGCATATTGAAGCGATGTATTAATTGTTACATCTTCCATTCCCTCAAAGAAACGTACGAGTTCTGCTTGTAACTTCTGTAAATGATCAATCTTTTCTCCCATATGTTCCATTGTCATACGCAGTGCTTTTACCATCGCTACAATACCTGGTAGATTTTCTGTACCCGAACGATAACGAAGCTCCTGCTGACCGCCCGATAAAATCGGATCTAATCTTACACCATCACGTACATATAGAAGCCCAGTTCCCTTTACACTATGAAATTTATGTCCAGATATCGAACAAAGATCAATATGAGAAGCATATAGATCAAGTGGTACTTTTCCAATTCCTTGCACATGATCTACATGGAATCGTATTTTTGGATAGTTCGCTAGCAACTTACCAATTTCGGCAACAGGTTGAATCGCCCCTGTTTCATTATTCACATGGATAATTGAAACAAGAATGGTATCCTCACGAAGTGCTCGTTTTACATCTTGCACTGATACAACACCATGTTCATTTACAGGTAAATATGTTACATCAAAGCCGAGCCCTTCTAATTGTTTATATGCTTCAAACACAGATGCGTGTTCAATATTTGTTGTAATGATATGTTTACCACGAGAGCGATTCTTCATCGCTATTCCTTTAATCGCAAGGTTATTTCCTTCTGTTCCACCCGACGTGAAAATAATCTCGGAAGGCTTAACGTGAAGGAGTTGCGCTGCAATCGTTCTTGATTGTGTTAATAAACGCTCTGCTTCTCCTCCAAGCGAATGAATAGAAGAAGGGTTCCCAAAATATTTTCCTGCAACCGTTACGTAAGATTGAAGGACTTCTGGATATGGTTTCGTCGTCGCACTATTATCAAAATAGATCATCGTTCTTCCCCTTTCAGCGCTGTCACATCACATAATCATATCACAAATACGTGCAATTACGCTAAACATACTCAAAGGTTCCGTTTTCACATGCAGAAGTATACTTTTGTATTTTGAAACGAAAACCTTTGCGATATTCCGCTATTCATTATAGCAACATCACCAGTGAATTTACACATTCCGACATAAAAAAACAAACCCTTTTTTATTAAAGGGTTTGTTCGTTATCCACAAATTCAGCGATTTTTTGAACAACACCAGGCTCAAGTTGTTCCAAAACAGAAGCTGCTTGTTCTAAAGCTGCATCGTATTCGTATTCACGGAATAATCGCTCTGCATAATCTAAACTTTGTGCAAGGTCAGCATCATGACTGCGGTAGCGATTGCCGTATTGAATTAATTTTTCTACTAAATACGCTTGTCCAATTAATTCTTGCGTCATTTCAGATACACCATTCACAATTGTATATGCTTCTTCTAACATACTATTTACAACATGCATATTGAGTGGTTTTAATTCTAATTGCTCATACACACCGTGCATTGCCTCTTGTCCTTTTTGTAAATCTTCCATAATGCTATCTGGAAGACCTGGCAAGTTAGACTTTTGCATAAAACGTTTTGCTTCTAAAATCATGTTGCGCATTTCTTGTAGTTTCTCACGTGCTTCAAATTCTTCCTTACGCATCGTTTGCAACATCTCTTTGTATTCTGCATGAAGTACTTTTAACGTTTCACATTGCTCGTAAATCTCTTCCAGTTCCTCACGGATAACAGAGAATGCAATATCTTGCTCCGCAACACGCAATTGCAGCACTTCAAAACGTTTCATTAAAATGTGCATTTGTTTTTCAATTAACTTTTGCGATTCGATGTCTTTGTCTTGCAATTGATAACTTTGTTTCACAAATTGTGTTTCCGCTTTTGTCTCAATTGCCTGTTCACGAATCTCCTCTAAATCATCGTACACAGTAACTGTTTTTTGTTCTACATAATATCTTGCGTGTACTTCTTTTTCTAATTGATCGTACAACGTGTCTAAACGTGTTTTTAAACCTTCAATTTTATCTGTCGCTTCCGTTATATGAAGCTCTTGTAAATCAATCAAACATGTTTGTAGTTGTTTCGTCATATCTCGTACTTCTTTAGGGATTTCCAAATGATTTAATACATAGCCTTGTTTATTCATGTCGTCATGACCTTGTAATAAATCTTCCAACTGTACCGGTAACGTAGCCTGACACTCTACTAATAAGTCAGGAATTTCATGAATGATGATTTCTAAATTCGATAATCCGTCTTCTAAACTAATAACAATTTCTCTTGCTTTTAAATAATCGCCATTAGCTGTTGCTTCTTCAAACTTTTGAAATTTATCGGATTCTACATCTAGCAACTCTTCAATTTTCTGTTCTGCTTCACCATACATATGACGGTGGGCAAGTACACTCTTCTTCATACTACGATATGTATCACGTAACCCGTCGATTTCCGAACTATTTTTCTCATGACTTTCTAACAATTGCTGTAATTCGTTTAAAATCTCTGTAATACGATTATCAGCTTCATCTAAGCCACTAATGGATTCATTCATCGCATGCTTTGCTTTTCGGAAGGAAAATTGCGAGGCTGATTTCCGCGCGCTCTCTAAATCTTTCTCGGCTTTTGGGAGAACCGTTGCTACAATCTCATCCCATTCTTCACGCCATTTCCCAAACAATTCTTCTGTTTGGCCCGTCATATTTAAATCCTTCACCCGTTTCAATTCATCTGCAACAGGCTTGTCTTTTATTTCTTGTTTCCACTGCTCAAGTGCTTCAATATCTTTATATGAACGATTTCTTATCACGAGCTCTATCATAAGCAGCACTAGAATAGAGCTTACTACAATGATAACGATCGTCAGGATAGAATCCATGCAAAAAAGCCTCCTAATTATATCTCTTTTTTTGTCCGTTCCGTTTATGAAATGGAAGGCGTTATGTATAGAAAGGGAAACCCCTATATTTAACAACTAACAATGTACTAATCATACCATGTAATGGCTTGTTTTTGACCTAGTTTTTTTTAAAATTTCATGTTTCTTTTTTTGCACTTGTAATATTTCTAACTCTTCATTTTCATGCTCCGCCGTATTTTCACATCACTAGAGGAAATCCATGCGTAAAACACCCCACCTCAGCTAATTAGGTGGGGGCATATTACATATGAACTGCTCTTGGCAAAGGATAATACATTTGTGTTACACATAACGTTTGTTCCATCCATTGCTCAACTTCTTTCGTGTACATTTCCAAAAAGAATGTCTCAGACGGAAAAGAATGCAACACTTCAGATATATACTGCGGATATAAATACGGCATATGAATCATGCCTTTTAATTGCGTCATAAACATTGTAAAAGATACCTTTTGAAACTCCTGCCGCATTTGTCCCTCCCTAATAATTTGCTCTATATAATATCTTTCTTTAGAAAAATAAACAGTCATCACTTCTCGAATTAACGTTGTATCTAACGAAAGCTCCCGATAAAAGAAACGCGTCAGTTCTCGGTTTTCAAATTGATATCGTAAAATCCCTCTTATAATTTGCCTCATTACTTCTTTTACCGACAAATACTCTCTTTGTTCAAACGACATTTCAATTACATGAATATACCCTTCTAAGAAATCTGTAATAAGCTGTTCTAATAAACCTTGCTTTCCAGCAAAATAATATGAAATATTAGCCACATTCACATCCGCCCGTTTTGCAATGTCACGTACTGACGTCCCATCATACCCTTTCGTATAAAACAATGAAATTGCCGCATCAATTATTCTTTGTTTCGTCTGCTTCATGCGCTCACTTCCTCTCACTCTGAACAGCTATAGTGTAAATTTCTTGACTTTTAAGACAAATTCCTTTAATTTTCTATCGACAAAGTCACGTGAAATACAGCGTATTTTGCTATGATTTTACATTTCTCGATAGAAAGGGTGGCGTTTCCATGTTTACAAAAGAAAGTTATGCAGGATCACGTGAAGAACAATATGAAACAGTAATCAAACAACTTGATGCATTGTTAACAGGTGAATCAAATGTAGTCGCGAATTTAGCAAATGCCTCTGCACTACTAAACCAATTTCTAGAGCGCATTAACTGGGTTGGTTTTTATGCAACGGAAGAAAATCAACTTGTCCTCGGACCGTTCCAAGGAATGCCTGCGTGCGTTCGTATTCCATTTGGGCGCGGTGTTTGCGGCGTAGCAGCCGAAACAAAAACAACGCAGCTCGTGGCAGATGTTCATCAATTCCCAGGACATATCGCTTGTGATAGTGCCTCTAATTCTGAAATCGTTGTACCGATTATAAAAGAGGGCAATGTTATCGGCGTACTCGATATTGATAGTCCCGAAAAAAATCGTTTCGATGAAGTAGATCAGCACTATTTGGAGAAATTTGTGGAAACGCTCCTCAAACATATGTAATACAAAAGAATGAGTTATCGATCAAGTGTAACTACTAAATCGATAGCTCATTCTTTTTATTTGTTATTCACATGAGAAAATGCAGCTGTTCTTTTTTGTAATGCCTGCGTTAAATCAGAAACAATATCCTCCCATGATTCTAAACCAACGGATAAACGGATTAAGTTATCAAAAATGCCCATCTTATGACGAATCTCTGCTGGAATAACAGCATGTGTCATCGTTGCAGGATGCTGTACCAATGTTTCCGTATCACCAAGGCTTACTGCGATTGTAATAAACTGCAATTCATTCATAAACGCCTGTGCTTCCTCTTTCCCCCCTTTAATGGAGAACGAAATTACCCCTCCGCCGCGCTTCATTTGCCGAGATGCGATTTCTCCTTCTGGATACCAAACTGCTTCCACACTTTCATGATTTTTCAAAAAGGCCACGACTTTTTCAGCATTATCACAATGCCGATCCATTCTTACGGCTAATGTCTTTAATCCCCTTAGCAATAGCCATGCATCAAAAGGTGCCATAATTCCCCCAATATCTTTTCGAATCGGACGAATTTTCTCAGCTAACTCTTTCGTTCTACAAACTGTAACACCTGCAACAACATCCCCATGACCACCAATATACTTTGTAGCACTATGGAGAACCGCATCACAACCAAGTCCAAGAGGAGTTTGTAAATAAGGTGAGCAAAATGTATTATCGACAATGACAAGCAATTCATTTTGTTTTGCCACTTTGATAACTTTCTCTAAATCGATAAGCTTCATTGTTGGATTAATCGGTGTTTCAATAAAAATCAACTTTGTGTTTGGAAGGATTTTCTCTTGAATCGCTTCCTCTGTTTCCATATCACATAATGAATGCGTAATCATAAATTTTTCTTCTAACACTTCTAAAAAGCCATACGTGCATCCATATAATCCATTTGAACAAATAATATGATCTCCAGCACGCAAACATGCAAGCAATGTCGCTGAAATAGACGCCATTCCTGAACCGAATGCCAGTGCCGATTCTCCTCCTTCTAAAGCTGCCATTCGTTCTTCAAATAATTCCACAGTTGGATTTCCAAGTCTTGAATAGATATAAGACGGATCTTGCCCAGCAAAACTCGCCTCCCCTTGCTCAGCTGTTTCAAATGTATAAGTAGAAGTTTGGAATAATGGTGGCGTTAAGCTTCCTTTATGTACCTTAGACTCATATCCATGATGAATCAGTACCGTCTCCATATGTTTGTTTTTCATAAAAAACATCCCCCTTATGTTCCCACTTTATGTAAACGTTTTCTATTTGTTCCTACATTTTTCTTTTATGATGTTTCAAATTCCTTCTTGTAATTTCCAAAAGTTTATATGCATGAATCAAAAAAGAACTCACTTGACGAAATTCCAGCAAAAAGATATAATAGCGTTTGTGTAAAATAAAAAGGCAGCCTTGTAATGTGAGTTTATCGTTTGTATTTTGTTCCTCCATTTTGAGGTGTATCTCGTAACTCCCTGCTGCTGGAGCGAAGGTACATGAAAACAAAATGCGCATAAATGTCGATTACGTCTGTTTTTATTTTACGAAAATAAAAACACTTAAAGGAGGAGTCAACTATGGCTCGTTATACAGGTCCAGCTTGGAAACTGTCTCGTCGTCTTGGAATCTCTCTAAGCGGCACAGGTAAAGAATTAGAAAAACGCCCTTACGCACCAGGTCCTCACGGTCCGAACCAACGTAAGAAACTTTCAGAATACGGTTTACAATTACAAGAGAAACAAAAACTTCGTCACATGTACGGCATGACTGAGCGTCAATTCCGTCGCACATTTGACCAAGCAGGTAAAATGCCAGGTAAACACGGCGAAAACTTCATGATCCTTCTTGAAGCTCGTCTTGACAACCTAGTTTACCGCATGGGCTTAGCTCGCACTCGTCGCGCAGCTCGCCAATTAGTAAACCACGGCCACATCATGGTAGATGGCGCTCGCGTAGACATCCCATCTTACCGCGTAAAACCTGGTCAAACTATCAGCGTTCGCGAAAAATCTAACAACCTTGTTGTTGTTAAAGAAGCGATCGAAGTTAACAACTTCGTACCAGAATACTTAACTTTCGATGCTGATAAATTAGAAGCTACTTACACTCGTCACGCTGAGCGTTCTGAGTTAGCAGCTGAAATCAACGAAGCGTTAATCGTAGAGTTCTACTCTCGTTAATCTCGGTACTCTGCAAAGAGTAGTATTAAAAGCCTTAGGAACCTTATTTATCAAGGGGCCTGGGCTTTTTTTATTTATCATTAACAATGCAAAATAACACATAAAAAAGAATGTACCTGAGGCTAGTTTGGGCAAAATATTATAAGGCTGGCATGTGTATAAGAATGAGTAAGTATAAACAAATTACTTAGCTTCTTTTAAGTTGTTTCTTTGTTGAGATTACTTTCATTACATATCCATCCCGAATGATTTGTTCTTTCTTCATCTGATTCATCTACTTGCTTCTATAGCTAATTGATTAAGTGCAGCCGGAGAACTATACCGATACAACTCTTATTTTTGATGCATATTCATAAAAAGCACGTTATCCTTTCTCATTAACATAAGAGAATGGTAACGTGCTTTTAACTTTAGGAATAGCCTAAATGCTTAAGTTGATGGATGTGGGATCCCCACCCCATACTCAAGAAGCTACCTAAACCATTGTATATTCAAGTTGCTCTTTGCAACCTTTTTATTATTTACTAAGAGAATCGTACTAACGATGGATAAATTATTTACACCCGCAATTACACTTGTGCTGTTTAAAATCGATTACCATTCGACCTTGAATCTTACCTTGTTCCATTTCTTCGAATACATCTTGTACTTCATCTAGTGGGCAAGTTTGAACAACCGGAACTACTTTGCCTTCTGCACCGAACATAAATGCCTCTTCTAGGTCCTTACGAGTACCAACTAGAGAACCAACTACTTCAATTCCGTCTAGTACAAGTCGTGGAATGTTTAAGTCCATAGTTTCTACTGGTAAACCTACCGCAACTACTTTACCGCAAGCACGTACTGCATCAACTGCTGAGTTGAAGGCTACTTTAGAAACCGCTGTTACTACAGCAGCATAAGCGCCGCCAAACGCCTCTTGAATAATCTGATCAGCAGGACCTTGAGTAATTGGATTGATAATCATATCAGCACCAACCTCTTTAGCTAATGCTAATTTGTCGTCATTGATATCTACTGCAATTACCTTTGCACCAAATACATTCTTAGCATATTGGATCGCTAGGTTACCTAATCCACCACAACCGTAGATTACAATAGGTTGACCAGGCTTAATATCTGATACTTTAATAGCTTTGTATGTAGTTACACCTGCACATGTGATTGATGATGCTTGAGCAAGATCTAATCCTTCTGGTACTTTTACCGCATAATCAGCAGTAACGATACATTGTTCAGCCATGCCGCCATCTACTGTATAACCAGCATTTTTAACTTCACGGCAGAATGTTTCTCTACCAGTTACGCAATACTCACAACGTCCACAAGATTGGAACATCCATGCGATACTTACACGGTCACCAATCTTAAGTGAAGTAACATCATCAGCAATTTTAGTAACAATACCTACACCCTCGTGACCAAGGATGCGGCCATCTGTGTTACCAAAATCATGATTTGCAACGTGTAAGTCAGTATGGCAAACTCCACAATACTCTACATCTACTAATGCTTCGCCTGAGCGTAACGGACGTAATTCTTTTTCAATAACTTCGATGTTTGCTTTGCTGTTTTTCTTAACCACTACTGCTTTCATATGTGATTTCCCCTTTAGTGTTTTAGAATTTTAATAAGTTAATCTTTACCAGTTAACCATAACACAGAATTTTGAAAAAATATCGTGAAGTATTGAACAAATTTTGAACTGTTATATAAAGCGTTTTCGATGCCTTTAAAGAAAAAAATTCCCTAGTAAATACGAAAAGAATTAAAAAAATAACTTCTGCAGAAGGAAATTTACTTGAACCATACTGGGAATCTTATGTAGAAATGAAGGCTACACGAGATACCGGAATGCATGGAGGGTGGATAGTAAATAGAATGTATATAGAAAATGATAAAAACTCACCTTCACAAAAAACTATAGATTACCTAAAAATTATTCTAAAAAAATAAATATCCCCTTATAAAACGTTCTATATTCTATTTCTAGATGCCCTTTGAAAATCTAATAAATGTACAAAAATAAGGATTTAATGGACAATACTTCCTTGGATGCAAATTTATGCATAGAAAATAATATGTTTTTTCAAAAAAATAATAATACCCTAAAAGTCTGATATACTTATATCCGAAATATACATATTGGGGGTACACTAGATGAAAAAGCCTTTCTATAAAAAATGGTGGTTCTGGGTAATCGTTGTTATTATCGTTGCCGCAGCAAGTGGTTCTGGTAGCAAAGATAATAAAGAAGCAACTAAAACGAATGCTGAACCAAAACAAGAATCTAAGCAAGAGCAGCCACAAAAAGAAAAACAAAAGAAAATCACGCTTGCTGACTATGAATCGATTAAAGTTGGAGATTCTATGTCTGGTGAAGGCGGAGACAAATATGAAGATTTGGTTGCTAAATTCGGTGAACCATCTAATAAATCTGAGTCACAAGCCGGTGATATGAAAATGATTATGGCTAGCTGGACTAAAAATATTAATGGCGATTTTGGTGCTAACTTTAACGTAACTTTCATGGAGAAAGACGGACAAAAGCTTGCATCTAGCAAAGGCCAAATGGGAATGAAATAACGATTAAAGCCGACTCATATAAGAGTCGGCTTTAATCGTTTATATTTTTCGCTTCAGTAACATAGTATGTTTTATTCTTACTGCTACGTACTTTATGTTGTGGTAATCCATTGACTGACACTTTATCGATAATAGTCAATCAATCCCTTCTCACATGAGAGTTTTTTTCATTATTCATACGATATATATATAATAAATTTATTTATCTTCTTGTTTTTCCACATATACATAAGCATCTGCAGGATTTTTATGTATATGTACAGTGCTTTGTGTATTCTCCGCAAGCTGACCCGCATTTAGCAAAGAAAAAATAATGAGCGCTTCTAGTGACATTTTGTGTTACCACTCCTTTCTTTCTATCTTATACATACATCATACTCCTCACTTGTGACTTCCGTATGAACATAGAGAGAAGATTAAAACAAAAAAGGCTTTGGGGAATCTATCTCCCCAAAGCCTTTTTTCATACTACTTGATTAGTAACGAATTAAGAAATATTTTTTCTTACCGCGGCGGATAATTGTAAATTTACCTTCAATGCGGTCTTTTTCTGTTACAACATAATCTAGTGCTTGTGTACGCTCACCGTTTACGTAAATTGCACCATTTGTTACATCTTCACGCGCTTGGCGTTTTGATGGTGAAATTTTACTTTCAACAAGCAAGTCGATTAATACTGTATCTTCTGCACTGCGTTCTACAGATGGTACATCTTTGAAACCTTGCTCAATTTCATTTGCAGTTAATTCAGCTACAGAACCACTAAATAATGCTGCAGAGATTTTAATTGCTTGCTCTAATGCATCTTTACCATGAACAAGCTCAGTCATTTCAGCTGCTAATGCTTTTTGTGCTGCACGTTTTTCTGGTGCTTCTGCTACTTGCTTCTCAAGCTCAAGAATTTCTTCATGAGATAAGAATGTGAAGTATTTTAAGTATTTAACAACATCACGGTCATCTGTATTAATCCAGAATTGGTAGAACTCGTAAGGAGTTGTTTTTTCTGGGTCTAACCAAATTGCGCCGCCCTCTGTTTTACCAAACTTCGTACCGTCAGATTTTGTAACAAGTGGAATTGTTAAACCGAATGCTTTCGCATCTTCTTCTGATTTACGAATTAATTCAAGACCAGCTGTTATGTTACCCCATTGGTCACTACCACCGATTTGTAGACGGCAATTATGTTGTTGGTATAAGTTTAAGAAGTCATATGATTGTAAAATCATGTAACTAAACTCAGTGAATGAAATACCAGTCTCTAAACGAGATGCTACTGTATCTTTTGCTAACATATAGTTTAAACCGAAGTTTTTACCGATATCGCGTAAGAATGTAATGACATCTAAGTTTCCAAGCCAGTCATAGTTATTTGCCATTGTTGCTGGGTTTTCTACATTTTCAAACTCTAAGAAGTTTGAAAGCTGATTTTTAATACTTTCTGTGTAGTAAGCAACTGTATCTTTCGTATTTAATGTACGCTCTGCTTTTTTACCACTTGGGTCCCCGATCATACCTGTACCACCACCAACAAGTGCGATTGGTTGATGACCAGCTAATTGGAAACGACGTAACATTAATACCGGTAACATATGGCCGATGTGTAAGCTATCCGCTGTTGGATCAAAACCACAGTATAATTTTACACTTTCTTTTTCTAATAATTGTTGTAAACCTTCCGCATCTGTTTGCTGATTAATTAATCCGCGAAATTCAAGATCTTGTAAAATACCCATACTCTACATACTCTCCTTTACATTACTTGAGCGTGAAATATGAAAACAAAACAAAAAAAAATCGCCCCTCAAATAAGGGACGATTTTGATCATCGCGTTACCACCCTAGTTGTAAGCAAAAAAGCCTACCACCTCATTCACATAACGGCTCAACACCGTCTTTTCCCTTTTGAATACGATTCAATCGAAAAAAGATGCTCCAGGGGCGTAATTCGCGATCATCTATGTGCTGATTCCCACCGACCATCAGCTCTCTAAAACAGGGAAATGATCACTACTTCTCCCTTTCCACGCTCAATTATTCATATACTTTTCTTTATATCATTATTTACTATTGTGTGTCAAATCGAAGAAAATGATACGTTATCTTTCCACTTTAAAGCTATACACAATTCCTTAACTAGAGACTCGCAATAAGTATCATAATGACAGAAAGAACCGGAACACCAGCTAATAACGATACATGAAACGCAATTGATAAATCATTCCCAATCGTCGCTGCCACAGGATCTTTTGCTGGAGACGCAAGAAAACGTAAAAAACGATCTCCCATATTAACTTTTTGCGGAAAATCAGGAATTTCCACATGATCGCTATCTAAATGCTGGCTCAATCTATATTCCTTATCAAAGGGATTTTCGTTCAATTTCATCCACCTCCAGCAATTGTTTCAATTTCTTAATGCCGTTATGAAGCCTAGATTTCACCGTTCCTACAGGAATATTAAGCACCTCTGCGATTTCCTTTTGCGGCATATCATGATAATAGGAAAGAATCAGGACAGCCCGCTGATCCTCAGGAACTTTCAAAATTGCCTCTCTTACGGTGAGCCGGTCTTCTTGTGAAAACTCCTTCTCCTGAATCGGTACTAAAAACGGTAAAAGAGAGCGCCACTTTTTTCTTCGATTCAATTTATTAATCATAAGGCGATAGCCGATTTGAAACAAATACGTTTTAATTTTCCCCTTTTCAATCTCATACATATGCTTCTTACGTTCTAACGATAAAAACGTATCTTGAACGAGATCTATACTCAATTGCTCATCACGGTTAAATCGATACAAAAATGTATATAGCGCTGGTTTGATCAAAACATAAAGTTTTTCTCCAGCTTGCTTATCTCCATTTTGATATGCAAGCATGAGCTCTTCCTCAATCCCAATCTGCACCATGTTTTTTAATCTCCTTTATCCCCTTTAACGTTAAAGAGATTCGGCTAACTAAATAAATACTTGCGACTAATGTCCAAACCTGCGCTTGGTTCGTAAAAAACTGAACATATGGGTTTTGAATCGTAAACCCACTTGAAACTAAAATATTTAACGCTTGCACACATATACATGCGTACACTGCAAGACAAACTGAAATTGTATCAAATACATTCCAGCGAAAATATATTTTTGTTTTTATAAAATCAATTTTATATCCTTCTTTTCGTACAACATGCTTCTTATCAAAAGGGAAAATGATAGAAAACATAACAATCATAATAATTCCCCCAGTAATCATCGAAACCTTAAATCCTATCGCCATAGGCAATAACGTGCCACAAGAAAATACGACTATAATTCCTAATAAAGCAAAAATAAGCATCCATTTATTCTGCATATAAACCGCCTCCTAATCTATCCTGTCATAAACTTATACAAATACTGGAGGCAAATGGTTCAAAAATTATTTTATTTTTTTAATTATTTTCGCAGGATTCCCGCCAACTACTACATGATCGCGCAAAAAGAAAAGCCTGAACGTAACATCGTTCAGACCTTTCTCTCTTAATCTTCCATCGTTGATAAGTCGCCTGTTGGTAAGTTTAACTCCCACGCTTTTAATACGCGTCGCATAATTTTACCACTTCTCGTTTTTGGTAATTTATCTCGGAATTCAATTTGTCTTGGCGCTGCATGAGCTGCAAGACCTTTTTTCACAAATTGGCGAATCTCTTCTTTTAATTCATCGGACGCTTCATATCCTGCGCGCAGTGCGATAAACGCTTTAATAATTTCCCCGCGCACTGGATCCGGAATACCAATTACACCAGCTTCCGCTACAGCAGCGTGCTCGATTAATTTACTTTCTACTTCAAATGGACCAACACGCTCGCCAGACGTCATAATTACATCATCAATACGTCCTTGGAACCAGAAGTATCCATCTTCATCCATATAAGCAGAGTCACCTGATACATACCAATCTCCCGGCATGAAGTAAGACTCATATTTTTGCGGATTGTTCCAAACAGCGCGCATCATAGCTGGCCATCCCTTAGCAATCGCTAAGTTCCCCATTGTATATGGCGGTACTTCATTTCCTTCGTTATCAACAATCGCTGCCTTCACACCTGGAATTGGTTTCCCCATTGATCCTGGGCGAATTTCCATACAAGGATAGTTACAAATAACTTGTGCCCCTGTTTCTGTCATCCACCATGTATCGTGAATACGAAGGCCAAACGCGTTCATTCCCCAGCGAATTACTTCTGGATTTAATGGCTCACCAACACTTAGTACGTGACGCAGCTGTGATAAATCGTACTTTTTAATTGCTTCTTCGCCAGCTCCCATAAGCATGCGGAACGCTGTTGGTGCACTATACCAAACCGTTATACCATAATCTTGCAACGCTTCATACCATGCCTCTGGACTAAAGCGTCCTCCTACAATAACGTTTGACGCTCCGACTAACCACGGTGCAAATATACCGTAGGCAGTTCCTGTTATCCAGCCTGGATCAGCTGTGCACCAGTATACATCGTCTTCTTTTAAATCTAACACCCATTTTGCTGTTTGATAGTGCTGCACCATTGCATTTTGCGCATGAAGAACTCCTTTTGGTTTCCCTGTAGAACCAGACGTATAATGAAGAATTAATCCATCCTCACGATCTAACCATTCAATTTGCAGCTTGTTAGAAGCTTGTTCAAATAATGGATTAAACGCGACAAGCTTTCCGCCGTCTTCTACATTTTCTCCAACAAGAAAGACTGTCTTTAACGCTGGTAAGTCATTCAGTGGTACACGTTCTAACAATTCGGGCGTCGTAATTAGCACCTTCGCTTCACTATCTTCTAGGCGATCGCGTACCGCACCTTCCATAAATGCTTCAAATAACGGCCCAACAATCGCGCCTAATTTCACTGCACCAAGAAGTGCAAAATATAATTCCGGTGAACGCGGCATGAAAATAAAAACGCGATCTCCTTTTTCCACATCACCATAGTTTTTCAAGACATTTCCCGCTTTGTTAGAGAACTCCTGCATTTCTTTAAATGTATATTTTTCTTTGCGTGATCCATCTTGATAATAAAGTGCTACTTTATTTTTTCGATCAGATTTCGCATGTTTATCAATTGCCTCATATGCCATATTCACTCGGCCTGTTTCATACCAAGAAAAGTTTTTATTTACCTCTTCCCAGTTGAAGCCTGCGTATGTTTCTCCATAATTCAACAAATTATTTTCTCCTTTAATGACAGGAAGCGTTTCCATTTTCATGCTTTACATCCCCCTCCTATGTATTCTATTATCTATTATAATAGCATTATTTAAAATTTTCAGTATATTTGTTGATTTTTAGACATATTTTTACTGACAAAATTCGATTCACATCGCATATATTATAAAGTACGATAATAGTAGATTCACAAACCCTCAAGGTGGTGAGCAAAACATTGATTCATAAAAAAATATATAATGCTAGAAATTTAAAAACAGCAAAAGGAACCTTAATCATTGAAGGTCCTGTATCTACACATAATCTCGAAATGTATGAATTTCATCCAGACTTAGTTGCCTTTCGCCCTGCTGATCAGCAATATAAAGCAATTGTCGAAATTTCTAAGTTACCAGAAGCTCGCATTCTTATCGCTAGACATGCTCAAACAATTGTCGGGTATGTTACATACCTATATCCTGATCCGCTAGAGCGGTGGTCAGAAGGAAATATAGAGAATTTAATTGAACTCGGGGCAATTGAAGTCATTCCAGCATTCCGCGGCTGCTCTGTTGGAAAAAATCTATTAGAAGTTTCGATGATGGATGATCATATGGAAGATTATATTATATTAACGACTGAATACTATTGGCATTGGGATTTAAAACAAACTGGTTTAAATGTTTGGGAATATCGCAAAGTGATGGAGAAAATGATGAATGCCGGTGATTTAGAATGGATGGCAACAGATGATCCAGAAATTTGTTCCCATCCTGCTAACTGCTTAATGGTTCGCATCGGAAAACGCGTTGATACAAACTCTATCCAAGCATTCGACCGCTTACGCTTTCAAAATCGCTTTATGTATTAAGAGGGGAGACCTATAAAATGATTGTAGAAGAGATTATGAATCACGATGTAATCGCACTGCACCCAGATGATACGATAGAAACCGCTCTACGAACAATACGTACAAAGAACATTCGGCACATTCCAATTGTAAATCATGATAACAATGTCGTCGGCATTATTTCCGACCGCGATGTACGAGATGCAAGCCCGTCTATTCTGGATGAACAAGTTTCACTCGATATGCTAAAGCAACCGATACAGCTCATTATGAAACACCCTGTGATGACGTGCCATCCTCTCGATTTCGTTGAAGAAATTGCGACTCTATTTTTTGAAAATAAAATTGGCTGTCTTCCTGTTACAAAAGGCGGAAAGCTTGTTGGAATCATTTCAGAATCGACAGTACTGCACACACTCGTCAAACTAACGGGTGCTCATCAGCCGAGTTCACAAATTGAAATTCAAGTAAAAAATGAACCCGGTATTCTAGGCAAAGTAGTTGCTATTTTTAGTGAGCTACAAATTAATATCGTAAGCGTTCTTGTCTATCCAGCAAAAGATGAGAATCATAAAGTACTCGTTTTCCGCATTCAAACGATGAATCCTCTAAGGGTGATTGAAGCATTAGAAGCAAAAGGACACCATGTCTTATGGCCAAATATAATGGGGATGCAGGCATGAAGAGCGCCTTCATTTACTCAGATCATTTTCGGGGCTATTCTTTTAGCCCTGAACATCCCTTTAATCAACTTCGCGTTACACTCACGTACGATTTATTAGTAAAGAGTGGCTTTATTTCTCCTTCTCAAGTCATTCCGCCAAGGATGGCAACAGACGAGGAGATTGCTTTGATTCATACAGAGGAATACATAAATGCGGTAAAACGTGCTGGAGAAGGAAAATTAGAGAAATCAATCGGGGTAACATACGGCCTTGGAACAGAAGATACACCAATGTTCCCTCGTATGCATGAAGCAGGTGCATTACTTGTTGGCGGTACATTAACAGCTGTTGATGCAGTCATGTCCGGCAAAGCAAAGCATGCGTTAAACTTAGGTGGCGGTTTACACCATGGGTTCCGCGGCAAAGCATCTGGCTTTTGTATTTATAACGATAGCTCTATCGCTATTAAATATATCCAAGAAAAATATGGATTGCGCGTGTTATATATTGATACAGACGCTCATCACGGTGATGGTGTTCAATGGTCTTTTTATGATGATCCTAACGTCTGTACGATTTCACTTCATGAAACAGGGCGCTATTTATTCCCTGGAACTGGTGCAGTCAATGAGCGCGGACAAGGCGTTGGATACAGTTATTCTTTTAACGTTCCACTCGATGCCTTCACAGAAGATGAGTCTTTTTTACAGTCTTACCGCACCGTTGTAAAAGAAGTGGCCGCTTACTTTAAACCAGATATCATTTTAACGCAAAACGGCGCTGATGCGCATTATTACGATCCACTTACACACCTTTGTGCAACAATGCAAATTTATCGCGAGATTCCAAAGCTTGCTCACGAAATCGCAAATGAATACTGCAACGGACGCTGGATTGCCGTTGGCGGCGGTGGCTACGACATGTGGCGCGTCGTCCCAAGAGCGTGGGCACTTATTTGGCTCGAAATGAATAACATCCAAAACATCTCAGGTTATCTCCCTCCAGAATGGATTGAAGCTTGGAAAGGACAAGCAACTGCCGAACTTCCCCTCACATGGGAAGACCCTAACAACATGTATAATCCTATCCCTCGAAAACAAGAAATCGAAGAAAAAAATGCATTAACAGTAGCAAAATCCCTTGGAATTATTCGGAATAATACAAAAAAGGCTTTATATTAAATAAAATCAGTAAAGATTTTCTACTGATTATTCGCCCTCACAAATCGGGCTTTTACAGAATAAAAGAATAGGAGATTTGCTCCTATTCTTTTTTAGGTAGACGAGAGCATTTGGCCATGCATAGCAGCGACTTATATGTTGAAAAATTAAAAT
>NZ_JBALQK010000137.1:0-15253 GCF_036965845.1 Bacillus sp. JJ1127
AAAAATCATATGAAACATTTATTTCTATTTCAACAGACGATTGTCCAGATTATTTACTAGACTATGTACATACACATCAGAAGTTATTTGAAAAATCTTCTCTGATACAAGCTTTATATTTTAAGAAACAAGACTGTTACTTACTTGTACCAATTCAACAAATATATGCTTTTGATCGTCCAATTGTACATGGTCCATATATACATATATCACCATCTACACAAAAAGAAATTACGCATCCAAACGAAGTATTAGCTTTAATTTTCCAAGAAGATTGGGAGAGACCTTCTTCCTATTTTCATATGTTTGAAGAAGATTTGGCTAACAGTGCTGCTAATTTATCCTTGGCCTATACATTTCATGAACAATCTAATGCAGTTTCAACATTAGCTGCAGCGGCCCAAACAGATGATCATTATACTTTTTTTGAACAACTTGTTATCGAAGGACACCCTTGCCATCCGGGAGCAAAAATGAGAAAAGGCTTAAATCCTGAAGAAACAATCGCTTATTCATCAGAATTTAAAAATATGATTCCACTCCGGTTTGTAGCCGTTCATAAACAAAATGTAAGTACCGCATTTATGAACTCACAAGATTGGAATCCTATCATTTTTTCTTTTGAACCTATATTAAAAATCGAGGCAAAGATACGATTGGGTGATAAAATAAATGATTATTTTTTATTACCTATCCATCCTTGGCAAACGATTCATACATTGCAAGAATTATATAAAACGGAAGTTCAACAGGAAAAAATGATTATTTTTGATTATGACGCACCATATGTAGCTGGCATGTCATTTCGTACCATCTTCCCGGCGAATTATGAAACAAGAAGGCCCCATTATAAATTAACAACAAATGTTCATTTAACGGGGGAAGTGCGGACATTATCAGAACAGACAATTCATAACGGTCCTCTGATGAGTAACATATTACAAAAAATTATGAAAGAAGATACAAGTATCGATGAGACAAAATTTATTCCGATTATGGAACGTGCTGGTGCACATTTCCTCGATATAAATGACTCTAATATAGATTGGCAAACACTGAGAAGCGAAAATCTCGCATGTGTCATTCGTGATAATGTTCACTCCTATATTCATAAAGACGAATGGGCTATTGTAGGTTCTGCTCTCGTTGCATCAGTACATGGAGCAAATCAACCTCTTATCACTGAACTTATCGAACTGTATAAATCAAAACATTACCTAACATTACATGATGCAATCGTTATATTTATTGAGAAATATGTAACTAATGCTTTAACTGGATTCATTCCACTCATGGTGAAATATGGAATTGGTCTGGAAGGTCATCTACAAAATACAGTGCCTGTCTTTAAAAAAGATGGTACACC
Organism: Bacillus sp. JJ1127; assembly: GCF_036965845.1. Classification (NCBI taxonomy): domain Bacteria; kingdom Bacillati; phylum Bacillota; class Bacilli; order Caryophanales; family Bacillaceae; genus Bacillus; species Bacillus sp. JJ1127. The sequence goes on from NZ_JBALQK010000137.1 coordinate 1,367, forward strand.
AGATCGACTTCTCATACGTGATTGGGAAGGCATCCGAGTTCATCGTGGTCGCTTACAGCAAGCAGGAATTGACATTACAAACTTCCATCACAAATCTCGAATTTTAGTTGATGATGAAAAGAGTGTACGAAATAAAGTATTTTACTCAGTAATGCAAAATCACTTTGGAGAATTATTTATTCATGTCAGCCGTTTCTATAAAATTGATGAACAACTGCTTTGGAATATTGTAAAACGAGTTACACAAAATATTTTTATGGATTTACGCCAAGACATGCGCTATATACAAAATGCAGCTGCGGATTATGATGTTTTCTTTGCAGAAAAGGTAGACTATAAAGCTTTAACGCTCATGCGGATGATGGGTGAAGCACATTCCTACTTTTATGTAAAAGTTGATAATCCATTGTACAAATAATAAAACATCCTTCTTTTCTCATTAGAGTGAAGAAGGATGTTTTACATTCATTTTCCTTTATACATGTTCTGTATACACGTATCTCGATCTACATTACTCTAATCCATTACTGCGGCAGAGCATCATACAGATCTTTTGGCTTTTCGATTTTTTCGACTTTACTTACTTTCACAAGTAGAAATAGCGTTCCTTTATATGTTGTTTCATCTAATAATCCAGTTACTTGTACCCACGTCTCTTCCGGAAATTTTTTTATTTCTTTTCCAGATACAATCATCCCCCACACAGAGGCATCTGCAATACAGCATGTAATACCATACCTAGCAACTACTGTTTTATTCCCTTTCACCTCTTTATCGCTATAAATAAACCTTGTAAATGTAATTTCCTTTCCCTTAAATCCAAGAACATCTTGGCCAATTATATTCATTGTTTGTGTGATTTGAACCATAACTTTGCCGTTCCGGCAAGGTTATGGTTCTTTTTGTTTGCGGCAAACTTATGCTTCCAGGATTTGAATAATATTTTTAATGTCGTTTTTAAAAAGCCACGATGTTTATAAAAAAGTTGCAATGTTTTTGCCTTTTAATTAAAGAGTTCTAAATGAATTTTGATCCACCCTTTTCAAAGTATATTCATTTTATTTATTATAAAATATAAGTTTGTAAAGTAGTTCTGACTATACTTTATTTTAAAGCTACAATAATTCCTTGATAAATAAATAGAATTATTGTAAAGTAATGATAATTAAATTATATATTATTTGAAAGTGATGAAAGGAAGTAGTAACAGGTATTTTTTCTTTTAGAGAGTCGGTGGGTGGTGTAAACCGATAGAAAGAGCTTGTGAATCCGTCCTTGAGCGAAATGTGGAACACTTCAATGTGAGGTTAGTAATCGTTTCCGGTTAAAAACCGTTAATTTTTTAAGTGGAAAGCTTATATTTTCTATGCTTTCAACTAGGGTGGCAACGCGGGTTAACTCTCGTCCCTTTTATAGGGACGGGAGTTTTTTGTGTTTTTTTAGTGAAATTCCCTACCTTAAAAGTTTAACGTGAACGGAGAAGATGGCATTAGTCACTTATTAAAGGAGAGATAAGATATGTTAGATGTAAAAGTATTACGTGCTAATTTTGAAGAAGTAAAGAAAAAATTGATTAATCGCGGTGGAGAGTTTTTTGAATTAGATAAATTTGAAGAATTAGACCAAAAGCGTCGCGAATTGTTAGTAAGAGTAGAAGAATTAAAAAGTAAACGTAATGAAGTATCTGAGCTTATTTCGAAGTTAAAGCGTGAAAAACAAGATGCTGATGAACTTATAATCGAAATGCGTGAAGTAGGAGACAATATTAAAGCGTTAGATGATGAGTTACGTAATGTAGAAGAGGAATTGAATTCTATATTATTGGCATTGCCAAATATACCTAATGAAACAGTGCCTATTGGAGCAACAGAAGATGATAATGTTGAAATACGTAAGTGGGGAGAAATAAACGAATTTTCATTTGAAGCAAAACCACATTGGGAAGTTGCTGAGAAATTAGGATTACTAGATTTTGAGCGTGCAGCAAAAGTAACAGGAAGTCGCTTCGTATATTACAATGGCTTGGGAGCACGTTTAGAGAGAGCAGTAGCTAATTTTATGTTGGATTTACATGTTGAAGAACATGGATATACGGAAGTGATTCCACCGTTTATCGTAAATAGCGATAGTTTATTAGGAACAGGACAATTCCCAAAATTTAAGGAAGATGTATTTATATTAAAAGATACAGATTACGCTTTAATTCCAACAGCGGAGGTACCATTAGCGAACTATTATCGTGATGAAATATTAAATGGTGTAGAATTACCTATTAATTTTACAGCACATACTCCATGTTTCCGTTCTGAAGCTGGTAGTGCAGGACGTGATACGAGAGGACTTATTCGTCAGCACCAATTTAGCAAAGTTGAAATGGTTAAATATACTAAGCCAGAAGAATCATACGATGAGTTAGAAAAATTAACAGCGAATGCTGAAAGAGTACTACAATTGTTACAATTACCTTATCGAGTAATCGTATTATGTACAGCTGATATAGCATTTCCAGCTGCTAAAACATATGACATTGAAGTGTGGTTACCTAGCTATGGAATTTATCGTGAAATTTCTTCTTGCTCAAACTGTGAAGATTTCCAAGCACGTCGTGCAAGCATACGTTTCCGTCGTACACAAGGCGCAAAACCAGAATTTGTACACACATTAAATGGTTCTGGGTTAGCTATAGGGCGTACAGTAGCAGCTATTTTAGAGAACTACCAACAAGAAGACGGCTCAGTTATAATCCCAGAAGTATTGCGTCCATATATGGGGGGAGTAGAGGTTATTAAATAAGAAAGATGTTGATTTGAGATAAAGTTTAACGATTTATAAAAAGTATGGGTGTTTACAAAAAGTCGTACCGTTGTGCATAGAAATTTTTTATTAATTCCTATTAAATTAACATACGCTTCTGGTTTTGATTAAACTTTTTATAAAAACATATCTACTAACAACAAACAACCCAAGCATTTTACCTCATCTTTTTTTCAAAATGTTTGGGTTTCTTCTGATAAAAAATCAAATTTTGTATCATGCTTTTGATCAAACTTTATTACAAACCAACAGCATTCACGGCAAGTTCATGAGTTAAAAAAAGATTTATGGCAATGTTATGCTTCAAATATTACAAGAATGTTCTCTAAAAACTATGCTTTCTGGCAATATTATGGTTCAAATTGTGGCGGATTTATGATTCAAATCACAGTTTGAATATAATTTTTGTCCTCTATTTGTATCTTCTTTTGATTCATTATCGTTTTTTCAAATCGTAATCATTATGATTTATTGTTGCATTTTGTCTCCTTGTCATTTATTATAAAACGTAATGATTACGATTTAATAGGAGGAATATACAATGAAAAGAGTACCCATTACTGTATTAAGTGGTTTTTTAGGATCCGGAAAAACTACTTTATTAAATCATATTTTGGCAAATAAAGAGGGATTAAAAGTAGCAGTTATTGTAAATGACATGAGCGAAATAAACATTGACGCTGCTCTTGTAAAACAAGGAGGTTTTTCTCGTACTGAAGAAAAATTAGTAGAAATTCAAAACGGTTGCATTTGTTGTACACTTCGAGAAGATTTAATCATTGAAGTAAGCCGTCTTGTAGAAGCAGGAGATATCGACTACATCGTTATCGAATCTTCCGGTATTAGTGAACCCATTCCAGTCGCACAAACATTTACGTATATGGACGAAGAACTTAGCATTGACTTAACGAGTAAATGTCGCCTTGATACAATGGTTACTGTAGTTGATGCAAATCGATTTTGGGATGATTTTGCCGCTGGCGAAAGTTTACTAGATCGAAAACAAGCAATTGATGAAACCGATACAAGAGAAGTTATCGATCTATTAATTGATCAGATTGAATTTGCAAATGTGATTCTTTTGAACAAAGCGGATTTACTAGAGAAAGAAGATGTGATGGAACTTCATCGCCTCTTACAAAAATTGAATCCTGGGGCAAAAATTATTGAATCTTCATTTAGTGTAGTTCCACTAAATGAAATTTTAAATACAAATTTATTTAACTATGATGAAGCAAGTCAATCAGCTGGTTGGATTCAGGAGTTAAATACCGAACACCATACGCCCGAAACAGAAGAATACGGCATCGGTTCCTTTGTTTACCGCCGCAAACGTCCGTTTCATCCTGTACGCCTTATGAAATGGTTACAAAACTGGCCATTAGATGTAGTAAGAGCGAAAGGTTTTTTCTGGCTTGCATCTCGTCATCATATGATGGGGCTTCTTTCTCAAGCTGGTTCTTCGATTACCATTCAAGGTGCTGGTGAATGGATTGCCGCATTACCTGAAGCTGAGCAGCAGCAAATACTTACAGAAGAACCAAAAATCTTAAAAAATTGGGATAAACAATACGGGGATCGTATTACAGAACTTGTTTTTATTGGAATTGAAATGGACCAGTCTACAATTGAACAATCTTTAGATGCCTGTCTACTAACCGATGAAGAAATGGAACAGAAATGGGATAATTTTGTCGATCCAATTCCCCCGTTTACCGTTGTATCATAATACAAAGTAAAAAAACAAGATGGTTTCCTTAAAAGGTGACCACCTTGTTTTTATTTATGATTTAGATTTGTTAGACTTATTGATTACATTGCCCCATATAACAAGTACAATTATAGCAATTGCTAAAAATACATATATCGAGCCTTTCTTAGCAAACATTCAGCTTCATGTATTGCGCCTCGAATATCTATTCTTTCAAAACTTCATTTCTGCACGTAAATCTATTGAAGAGCACAATTTAATCATTGAAGCATTAAGGAACAAGGATGTAGCACAAATAGAGCAAATAATGTCTCAAAACTGGTTGCGACCAATGAAAGAAATACAAAAAATAATTTCTATGCAATAAGGGAAAGAGCCGTTTATATTGTAGAAAACATAAACGGCTCTCCCTTCACAATTCTCTATGATTATGCGTGAATCTCGGCATATTTCTCAATGTCCCTAAACTCTTTTTCTAGTTCTTCTAAGGAAAGCTCGTATAATTGTCGGTCGAGAACTTTAAACACCCCTGCCCCAATTAACTGATCAATTAAATACCTCTTACGATTTTCAACAGCAAAACGGAGTTGACTACCCATCTAAAAAAACTCCTTTCTACAACAATTGAAAATGATAATCTCTATTAATTACCACTTTGATTGTAAAAGATGATGTTTTATAAGTAAAGTAATTTCATGAAATATTTACCTTACAAACTGTTTGTGGCCACATTATATATATGTATGTTACGCAAAGAATGTTATGACACTTTTTATCATCTTTTTTCTTTCATACTTCGCAAGTTGTCTCAATATGACTAAATTCTCCCTCTATTTCCAACTGAATCGTGACATGTTCTACATGAAATTTTTCTTTCGTACATTCGTTGCTTCTTTTAATACCATTTGCATATCTTTGTCTTTTTCAATAATAAGATGACAAGTTTCTACTTGATAATCTGATGTGGACCATATAGGTAAATCATGTACTTCTTTTTCTTTTACAATCGTAATATGTAATAATGTATGTTTCACTTTATCCTATTTCGGTACGTCACGAGTCACCTCTTCACTTATACAATCTTCGTTACTTTTTATACAAGTCCTTTTTTCTCAACAAAAAAATAGACTACTTCTTTTTCTCTTTCATATTGTTTAATAGTAAACAAAAATTCAAGGAGGTTATAGTTTTGAAACGGTTATTTCTCTGTATGGAACGAGAACTTGTTGTCTTAGAGGAAAAAAATGAAGAGTATCAAGTTCAATATCATTTACAAAATATGCAGCCTACTTGTATTACGGTAGACCCATTTCATTCCAACCGTATATATTGCGGTACGTTTGGCCGGGGGTTATGGTTAAGTGACGATAGTGGGGATTCTTGGAGACCGATTGGCGATTCTTACCGTTACTTTGATTTTCCTAAAGAAGATGGTATTTTACATTCTTCTATTACTGCAATAACTGTCAGCTCTAATAAGAAAGTTAATGGCTATGGCGTCGTTTATGTCGGTACAGAACCTAGCTCCTTATTTTACTCAGAAAATGGTGGTGAAACGTGGGACGAATGTAAAAATATGAAATCATTACTTTCTTCATATACGTGGGCATTCCCCCCTCGTCCTTTCACGCATCATGTACGATGGATTACAGTTGATCCAAATAAACAAGATACTTTGCATGTATCAATTGAAGCCGGGGCCGTTATTCAAAGTAACGATAATGGACAAACTTGGACCGATAAAAAATTCGGTGCTCCTATCGATGCCCATCAATTGCTTATGCACCCCGATGCTCCTAATCGTCTTTATGCATCATGCGGTGATGGGTTTATGAGTGGTCCTGATCGTGCCTATCTCGAAAGTTATAATGGAGGAAGTAGCTGGACTTCATGCAGTGAAGGATTAGAACATCACTATTTATACAGTATGGCTATCGATCCTGCTGATTGCGATACGATCCTCGTTTCTGCCGCGCCAAATGCTGATCTAGCTCACCACCGTATTCCTTATGAATCTTATATTTATCGAAAAACGAAAGATACACCTTTTGAGCAAGTACATCAAGGGCTGCCATCTGCAATCGGTACAGTTATTTCCATGCTTGCAACAAATCCAGCCGAGCCTCATACGTTTTACACGTTAAATAATAATGGTATCTTTCAATCTATAGATAGCGGACAAACGTGGGAGCAATTAAATATTCCATGGAAAGAAGAATATAAAACGCAGCATCCTCACGCTTTACTAATCACTACTTCTTAACGAAAAGAACAGGACTACCTATTTATCAAGGCAGTCCTTCCCTCTTTTATTTCTTCACATCAATTACAATATCATCTAACACAATATCTTTACTTTTCGCTTCTTTTTTAGGCACTTCAATTTTCTTCTCTTTTCCGCCGTTCATTTCTACTCCGCCATGATTTTCAGGGGTATGAACTCGTAAATTAACATGAGGAGTAACAATCAATTTTGTTGCATTTTCATTGAGTTTTTGGAATGTAGCACTCCAATGACTTTTATTTGGTTCTGCGTCTGTACTTGTTCCCCCATTACCTTCACCTGCATATTGATTTCCTAAATCATCTTTAATTTCTAATTCAACATCCGCATCATCCCATTGACTTAGTAACTCCTTAGAATCCTCTTGATTGTAAAAAATGATGAATGACATCGGGGTCACTTCCATTTTTTCCATACTTACTTTTACTCCTTCTTTTTCCGAACTTCCATGAAGCTTTATCTCTTTACTGTCCATTGCCTTTAAAGTAAGCGCAAAATTCCAATTCCCTTTTATTTCTTTCTTTTCCTCCAACATATCTATTTGTTCTATATTCCATCTAATATTTGCAACATCTTTTCTTTTACTACCATGATCAGTTGCTGTTATCATACCTACATACTTTTTATCCCCCACTTTAGTAGTCTGAGAGCTACCTCCCATTCCACCTGAATCCATTATATCTAAGTGACCAAATATATTTGGCTTCTCACCTAAATCTTTCTCACTTTCTATAGAATACGTTATTGATACCGTTCTTCCATCAAAAACAGCATCATTAATCGTTATTTTAACTCCATTACTTTCTCGCGTCATATTTAACTCAGTAGAAAATTCTTTATAATTTTCATAAAGACCTGTTCTACCGTTATCTAAAAAGCGAAAAATATCACCTACAATCGGAAGCCCTCCAGCATAAGTAGGAAACCCGATTCCCAGTGTTGCAACTGACAAACCTACTAAAATAGATGCAGCAGCGACACCCTTTTTCCAGTTCTTCATTTTTTTCTTTTTACGCATACCTTGTTTTAGATTCCGTTTCACTTTTTCCTTTTCAAATTCAGAAGCTTCTATTTCCTCAAATTCTTTTTCATCTATTTCGATATCATTTAATAACTCATAAACGTCTTTCATATTACACTACCTCCTAAACGAAGATTTGTAGCATTTTGTTGTAGTTTCTTTTTCCCACGATAAATTCGATTATCTATTGCTGCCCGAGTTAAACCTAATTTCTCTCCTATCTCTTCTGTCTTTAAACCGAGAAGAAATTTCATGATGAACACCTTTTGGTCTACAGGTTCTAATTGGTTAATGAGCTTTATTAATTCCTCCCTATTTTCCATAACAATCAATTCATCTTCTATCGATTTTTCTGTACTTAAATTGAATTCATCTGAAATGACTTCCACTTTCTTGTTCGCTTTTCGGTAATAATCAATTGCTTTAAACTTAGCAATCGCCGCAATCCATTTCTTAAAATCGTTTGAATCCCCATAAAACTTATTTGCGTTATTCCAAACGGAAAGAAAAATATCATTAATGCATTCTTCTATAAGCCCATCGTTTTGAATGGGAACAAGAACTTTATGCGTTATCCCTTTTACTAATGGCAAATATGTATCGACAACGAATTCTAGTGCATCTTCTTTTTGCCGCTGCAACCTTTTTATAAAATTTTTATCATTTGATTTCATGTAGCGATTCCCCTTATTTTTTTGTAAAAGCTTTTACACCTTATATAACGTACAGGAAAATTTTTTCTCTTATAATTACCATTATTTTTTCATTTCATAAAGTGAAATTCTCATCTAAGATAGCCCAGAGCATACAACTTCACATATTCTGTCTATTTAACAAGATACAGTAAAAAGACAATGAATCGCTAACAAAACAGGAAATTGATGATTTTCAGGCAAGAAGTGCACTAGAATATATGCTACAGTGAATGAATGGTTAAAAGCTTACCTGCTAAAAAATAAAGGGAGTTCAAGACGTATATGTCCTGAACTCCCTTTTACATTTCTTAATTTGCACGTTTTCTATTTTCTGTATCAATGGACCATCCAATAATCGTAGCGCAGTCCCTTCCTTTCCATTCAAGGACATTCGCTAAAACGGGCTCAATTTGTAGAAATTCGCCATCATGTAGTGCATCAAATAAAGATTGATCATTCTCAAACGTTTGCTTATCACACTCTAAAATTCCATCTGTTGCCATAACAATGTGATTCATACCTCTTTCTAACCCTCGAACCCCTGAAGTAAAACAAGGTGTATTCGCCGCAAAAACATTTCTTCTTCCAATACATTCATAGTATTTCCGCTGATTTAGTCTTCCTTTTCCATTCTTTCCTCGTTCAGGATGAAATAAATAAGCAAAACAATCACCAACTGATAACCAATATAAGAACTCACCTTTTCGTAAACAAATTAAACACGCAAGTTCTCCATTCTCTTGTCCACATTTCTCAATAAATAACTCATCTGTAAACAATGCTAATAAATACATATGTGTATGATGAAATGCTAGATGAATGGGATATGAGAATAATTCTTGTAACTTCTCTTTTCTTTCAGAAATTGCTTCTATTATATAATGTATATTTTTCGTTTTATGATGAGCATCAAAGATCATAACAAATTCGAATTCTAATTGTGGGTCCCACCAAGCTAGTACTGCATCTCCTCTTTCATACGCATCACTCTCTTGATTCCCGCCATATACGCCAACTGAAAGAGGACCACATTTTTCAACATGTATTTGGTCTAAATACATCTTTTCATGACTAATCCATTTAAATGTATTCACTTCTATCATCCTCTCTCTTGCTATGTGTATGCCCTTACACTAAGAGTACCGTATATTTCAAGAAAAATAAACTTTTTCAATAATTTTTATACAAATAAAAGGATTTTATATCTTATAAGACGAATACATCTTACTATACGATATAAAAAAGACCGGAGGCATATCATTATGAAAACCATCAATCAAAGTTGGGAAACCATTTACTATCATTTAAGGTATGAATATGAAGATAATCTTTCTCACCAAGCAATTCGGATTCTACAAATCATTTCCCGAGAAAAGGAGACTACAATTGGCAAGGTTGCTTCTGAATTAGGCTTATCTCATAATACAGCATCAGAGCATGTCAAACGTCTTATTCAAAAAGGATTCGTTATGAAGGAGCGAAATAAACAAGATGAACGAGTCGTTAATCTAACACTGACTACAGAGGGGAATCAAGCTTTAACAAAGCATACATTATTAGATGAAGAAAAACTAAAAGTATTAGAATCTCAATTTTCAAAAGAAGAGCAGCAATTACTCGAACAGGCTTTTTCATTATTAGCAAAGGAGGCAAAATATGCATTTCCTCGTTAAAGTTATCGTCTCGGCCCTTATCATTGGTGGTGTAACTGAGTTTGCCAAACATTATAGTACAATTGGCGGCTTTATTGCTGCTCTTCCACTTATTAGTTTACTTAGCTTATTTTGGATTTCTGTTGAGGGCGGAAGTAAAGAAGAATTAAGTCAATTTGCTATAGGAGTATTATATGGTTTTCCTGCATCAGCATTACTATTATTTATTGTCTATATTGGGTTAAAAAATTCTTTTTCATTAAGTACATCTGTATTATTCGGTATAGGTATTTGGTGTATTTTATTAGCTTGTCAAAGAATCTATCAAGCATAGAGGGGGATTAAAATGACATTAGAAACAATGAGCATCCCACAAATAAATAAGCATGCAAAGAAGCTCTATAAAGATATAGATGCTTCATCAATCTTTACATATGCAACAAATCTTTATAAAGACTCAAAACATTCTTTTGGAACCTATTTAGCTATCTTTCTCCTTGGAGAAATTGCTGCAACACAAAATACAAGCACTTACATTTTTAAAAGATGAAGTAAGTATTCATGAAGACTGGCGGGCACAGGAAGTACTAGCAAAAGCCTTTGATACGTATTGTAAAGAAACTGGGTATGAAGCTTCTCTTCCTGTTATAAAAGAATGGTTGTCTGCATTCCATCCTAACGTACGCCGCGCTGTAGTTGAAGGGTTACGTGTATGGACAAAGAAAATTTATTTTCGTGATCACCCCGAGATAGCATTACAATTATTATCTCAATTAAAAGATGATGAAAGTGAGTATGTCCGAAAATCTGTCGGAAATGCAATTAGTGATATTTCTAAGGTACACCAAAATCTTGTGATAACAGAGCTAAAAACATGGGATTGTAGTAATCCTTACATTGCATTTGTGTATAAAAAAGCTAGTAGACACCTCAATTAACGCTCAATAAAGAAAGATATTTCTCTAGCTTCTTGATACACAAAAAGGAAGCAGCTTACACTGCTTCCTCTCTTATCTATTCATAATCTTCCTCATCTTCATCACCATCATAATACGCGTTCCCATTGTTCACATATATAGGACCATTCGCAACATCAACACGAAGTACCCATGCCCATGGTACAGCCAAACGTTTGTGTAACGCGCGCCAAAATTCCATTGACTTTCTTTCGTACCTTTGGAACTCCTGAAGTATATCTTTGTAGGAGGAACCGTCTAACTGAATATTTGCTTCTAATAAACGAGAATAGGCATAGTGCTGTAATTCTAGTTCAGCAGCAACTTCCATTTCTTCTGGCGTTGCCATACCAATAATTGTTCCGTCAGGTGGGACAATTTCGTATACATTATGAACTTCAATAAGCCCTTCCGATGGATCTGCCAACCGCTTCTCTTTCTCAAACATGTAAACAGCCTCCTTTATCACACATTTTTTATGGTACAAAAGCATACTTCTCTAACAACTTTGTTTTTTCCTGCTTTCTCGATAAAATTTTACAAATTATTCACTAGATGACCTGTTTGTCGTTTCCTATCACCTGTTTCTATCCTTACAGCAGAAATTAATTTCTCCTCATTAAATGTGCATTTATATATATCAGGCATTTTAAGTGTTTTCCAAAAGTGAAAATCATATTTAGAATCAAAATAGTTCATCATTAACACCATAATATTTCCATGGGTTCCTATTACAATATTTTTCTCTTTATATTGCTTTAATATATTTTGAATACATCTAACACCACGCTTTTGTGCTATATCATTTGATTCTCCACCTTCAAAAGAGAAAGCTGGATCCTCCCATATTTTCATAATCGCTTTCTCAAAATCTACTACTGGTTCTTTACTTAATAATCTTTCACGTAAATCTTCTTCCATTTGCATTGGTAATTCAAATTGATTTGCAACTCCTTGAACAGTTTGTATTGCTCGTTTGTATGGACTAGAGATTACAACATCGATTTGTTCCCCTTTTAATAAATCTGTCACGGTTTGCGCATCATTCCGTCCTTTTTCAGATAATGGACGTTCTCTTTCTTCTGGTGTATAAATAGAATGTGCATGACGAACAAAATAGATATGAGTCATGAAAAGCCCCCTCCTTTATTACCTCTTCAATTAATACTTCTACCCAATTGATTCAATTAAGTAGCGATTAATTCCTTTCCGTTTTTCCTTGTACAATAAACAAAAGGTGCTCTATCAAAAGACACCTTTTGTTTACATAATAAAATTATATAGTTATAACTTCTTCCTAAATTCTTCACTCGTTACTACGTCTTGAATAAAATAATCTATATTATTTGTCAGTTTTTTGAGCGTCATATCATCTAAGTCGTTAGACATGAAAACAATTTCAACCTTGTTTCCTTCTTTATCTGTACCATAAAAGCTTTTTGTTAATACAAATGGTGTTGAGCCGCCTTTCTGGCCTGCATGTTCATATATGCTATCTTCAACAGTCCCCTTGAAAATCTGCTCAATCTCATCTTGCATTGGTTTAGGAAATTCAGTTCTATTATTAATTTTTCCTATTAAACTCATATAGTCTTTTGCCGCTGCATTTACTAGCCTGTCAGACCAAATACGTTGAAATTCCATGTCATTTTTTAATGGTATATTGTGTTTTTTCCATTCCACTTTGTCTTTCATCCATTCATGTATTTGCAAAGCGTGCTTTCTATATTCATCCATGGACATTTTACGTAACACTTCTAAAGATTGATCTTCAGGTACATGGAGTTCGGTTTCTACATAGCCTCTCATATACAAAGAAGATGTATAAGGATAAAATACATCATGACTATTTAGTCCTAACTCTTTTAAGCTTTCATTCACTCTTTCAAGTCCTAATCTCTCTAATAAATATGTTGTATTTGCATTGGAGCTAAAATGAATCATTCCTCTAGCTACTTCTTCTAACGAAAGCTTGTCGTTTTGTACAGCATTTCTTATCTTTGCATTTTCTAACCACGCGGGATGCGCTCCACCATCTGTATTTGGTACATAATATTTGTCTAAATCTTGTACTGGAATTTGTTCCTGTGGATTTATTTTTCCTTCTGCAACTTGTTTTGCAAATTCCACTGCCACTACTATTTTTGCCATACTTGCTAATGGTAATTTTTTATTCTCATTCACAGCAGCTAGAATTTCCCCATTTCTTTTAATCATCAGTGAACATGTTTGATCATTCTTATGTTCTTTTATGTAATCTAACACGTAGTTTGGATCTTTTTTTGAATAGTAATATTCCATGATAACTAAAAATGTTATGATGATTGCTATAATAGTAAAAATACTCCACCCTACAACCTTTGACACTCTCACTATATTGCCTCCCCTAATAAAATACCAATTATCACTATATTCATTATATCAAATATATGAGGAGGTTTTATAAAAAAATAGTAACCGATTCATTCTATCCAAATGGAATAGCCCCTATTCAAATTGAATAAGAGCTACTCTATTTCACATGAAATTACCTCTCCATTTAGTCACTTCATATGCAACATTTTTATCATTCTTTTAAAAAAATACATTTTCTCTTGAGTCAAAGAAAAGATTTGGAGTTCCAGAACTTTTCTTTAAGTTTTTATTGTCTGGAACATAACCTGCATTATCCATTCTCTCCCTCTTTTCCACTTCCCAACATTCCGTACTTCAGTGTATCGTATGAAATAAATGTGCAACTATATAAATCCATTT
>NZ_JBALQK010000138.1:0-9861 GCF_036965845.1 Bacillus sp. JJ1127
ATATTAAATGAGAAAATTGCTGCTGGTAAAGAGATTTTACGTGATAGTGTTGGATTGAAACCAATCACAGTTACATTGGATCACACTAAAATAGATATAAAATATCGCTGATATGTCACCAAAAAATATGGATTTTCTATTAAGTTATAGCCTATAATAACTTAATAGAAAGAATTATCAGTAAAATAAAAACTGTATAAGGGGTTTTAGGATGAAAGCAATTGCAGCGGGGATAGTAGCATCTTTTTTCTTTGCCTTTACATTTATTTTAAACCGGGCTATGGATTTACAAGGGGGAAGCTGGATTTGGAGTGCTTCGTTACAATACTATTTTATGGTTCCGTTACTTTTAATCATTGTCATTTATAGGGGGAATTTAAAGCAACTCTTTCAATATATGAAAAGCAATCCGAAAGAGTGGTTGTTATGGAGTACGGTTGGTTTCGGTCTTTTTTACGCACCGCTTAGCTTTGCAGGTGCATTTGGGTCAGGATGGCTCGTTGCCTCTACATGGCAAATTACGATTATAGCAGGGATGTTATTAACACCATTATTTACAACAAATTCACTACATAAAAAAGTTCCAATGAAAGAACTAATGATGTCTGCTGTTATATTATTAGGTGTTCTTCTTATGCAAGTAGAACATGCTTCCTCTTTAGGGATTCATGAAACCATTTTATGTGTAGTTCCGGTAATAGTCGCAGCATTTGCTTACCCACTTGGAAATCGAAAAATGATGCAAGTATGTAAAGGTGAGTTAGATGTTTTTCAACGAGTGCTTGGAATGACACTAGCAAGCTTACCATTTTGGTTTTTATTATCGGGCTATGAAGTTTCAACAAACGGATTACCATCAAGTGATCAAGTCTTTCAATGCTTTATCGTAGCAATCAGCTCAGGTTTAATTGCTACAGTATTATTCTTCTTTGCAACAGATCTTGTAAAGGATGATCCACAGAAACTAGCTACTGTAGAAGCAACGCAATCTGGTGAAGTTTTATTCGCATTACTAGGGGAATTAATATGGCTAGCTGCTCCAATTCCGTCATCTTTATCTTGGATTGGAATGAGCTTAGTGGTTGTTGGAATGATTTTACATAGTTACGTTGCGGTAGTTATGAAGAAAGAAGAAAAAATAACAGTGTGAATAAACATTATCTCTTTGAAAATAAAGAACTAATATTTTGATAAGAAGAAAATTTGATTAAGAAAAAGACTTAGGATAGATAACAACAAAATATATCTGAGTTGTCTCTCCTTTTGTATGAAGTGACAAGGTGGCGTACATAATGTTAGAACGTATTCAAAACATAGAGGAAGATTCTGTTGTAAATGTATTAAGATATGCAGTTGGGCCTCAGGAATCAAGTTTGCAAAAAGCAATAAGTTTTTACGCGAAAAATAAAAATGCATCATTATACAAATATCAAGAACATGGTTGTGTAGGTATTGAATTCATTGGTAAAAACAAAGCAAGAGTGTGTCATATAGCCGTCTCACCAGATAGTCGTAATAAAGGAGTAGCTTCCGACATGATAAAGAAAATAATTCATGTGCACGGGTTAACGTATATAGAAGTAGAAACAGACTGTGAAGCAGTAGAATTTTATAGAAAGTGCGGATTTATGATTACAAGTTTAGGGGAGAAGTATCCAGGTGTAGAAAGGTTTTATTGCTATTGGGGACAAGAATAGGTATTACTATATAAGAGTAAGATCTTTTATGGCACGCTATACTATATGCTTGATTTCATTTATATATCAACAATATGTAGAGATGTCTGATTATACAATTGATACTCGGGATGGATCCATACATTGGTAAACTATTCATTGGTTCTCATTGTTTAGGTGGGAGAACATCAGGTTCATTTTTACGTGCTGGTGAAAAGATATTAAAGCTATATATAGGAGGATAACTATGTCAAAAGAAAAAACTATTAGATTTAATAGCATTGAAGCAGAAAATCTAAAAATTGTTGATCAAAACGGAACAGTGCGACTGAGTTTGTATAATAATGAAAATATTCCACCACTATTAATGAACGGAGAAGATATATTGCCTGGACATAGACAAAATGATCCTATTGCTGGAATTATGTTTTACAACAGTGAGGGTGATGAGTGCGGTGGGCTAATTTATGGTAGTGAAAAAGATGATAAAGGGAATTATAATGCGGGTGCTTCTTTAACACTTGATCAATATAAGCAAGATCAAGTTATGCAAATGTACTATAGTGAGGAGAATGGAGAAAGGGAATATGGATTTAGTGTATATGATAGAGCAGATACACCACTTCCGGAATTAAATAATAAAACAGAGGAAATAAAGAAATCTATTACAAATGAAGAACTTCAAAAGGTCGAAATAGATAAAGTATGGGCCGGAAATACACAAAGAATATTTATGGGGAAAAATAAGCAAGGGGCAGTATCTGTTCGTTTAATGGATAGTAAAGGAAATCAGCGTATTCGTATGGTAGTTGATGAAAACGATGTTCCGCGAATGGAGTTTTTAGATGCTGATGGAACTGTGATATATAAACTTCCGCCGGAGTAATACCTATAAGTTTGGCAAAAAATGTTTATAAAAAATGAAATATTGCTATTTTCAAAAGATGATAAAAGAGATGCAGTTCAAACGCACCTCTTTTATCATCTTTACTTTTTGTCTTGCTGTGATGTTATTTCTTCATTTTTTAGCTCAAAAATCTTTTTCCCGTCTTCGCTTACAATGTCTACAGAGTCTCTTAGTTTATTTACTCCAATATACATAACGGGGTTTTTATCTGTACCTTTATTTTTTTCCACGCGTAATACAACAACTGACTTATCGTTTTCATCTTTCACTTCTTTTACTGTAATTTTATCATTTTGATATTTTTCTCCAAATGCTAAAAATATCATCATTTTTCCTTCACTGATTCGTTCTATTGAGTGATGAACCAAGGTAGGATCTTCTTGTGCTTTTTCGTATAGATTTGTTGGACCAAAGTTTCCTTCACCATACCTAGATTTTTCTAAAACCCAATAATTTTCGTAATCGCTTGTAAACAGTGCACATCCACCTAATCCGATAATACCGAATAACCAAAAGCTTAATATGAGTTTTTTCATGTAATTCACCTTTTATTATTATTTTTAAAATTTTTACATAGTTATTACTTTTAATATATGAGACGATTACAAGAGAGTATTCACTTTCGATTAGTTTTGGTGAGCACTCACCATTAAAGAAAATATATGATTTAGATGGGTATGTATTATTGGTAGGTGTCGGTTATGATTCGAATACATCCATTTATCTGAAATACGTACAGGTGCACGTGAATTGGTGAAAGCGGGGGCGCCTATTATTGAAAACGGCATGAGAGTATGGAAAGAGTTTGATGAAATGGACTATGATTCTGACTCGTTTGTTGAGATTGGAAAAGAGTTTGAACATACAGGCACTGTGACAATTGGTAAAGTTGGAAATGCAATGTGTAAATTAATGAAACAACGAGAAATTGTTGACTTTGGTGTACAATGGTTTCGTTCGAAAACTAAATAAGGGATGGTTATGATGAAGGGGAAAAAGATTTTAATTACGAGTGGTGGATGTTTAGAAAAATGGGATCAAGTACGTGGCCATACGAATTTAGCAAAAGGTACGATTGGAAGAATTCTTGCTGAAGAAGCGATGTCAAAAGGTGCATATGTTATATATTTGCATGGCTATTTTGCCGAAAAGCCCAATGGTACAAGTGCTCAATTAGAATTACATCCATTTGAGGGGATTATTGATTTACAAAATAAAATGAAAAGCATCATTACACATGAGAAAATCGATGCAGTTATTATGGCGGCAGCTGGATCAGATTGGATTGTGGAAAAAATCTGTGATCAAGATGGAAATACACTGGATATGAATGGGAAAATTTCAAGTGATATAGCGCCAATTATCCATTTCCAAAAAGCGCCTAAAGTATTAAAACAAATTAAGCAATGGGATCCAGAGACAATTCTAGTTGGTTTCAAACTTGAAAGCGGTATCAATGAAGACGAGCTAATTCAACGAGCAAGTGAAAGAATGGAGCAGGCAAAAGCCAATTTTATGATAGCAAATTCACCACATTCGTTATATTCACGTGCAGCCATTCATCATGTAATTGGAGAAGATGGCCATGTTTTGGTTTGCAAAGGAAAAGATGAAACTGCGAAAGAGATTGTTAATAGGTTAGAACATTTATGTAATCGCGTAGAAGAGGGGAACTTGAGTAGTTAATGCGGAGAAGGAGTCGTGCTCTTTGGAAATATAAAAGTAATTTGTACATTATTACATAATGAAAAGAAAGTATCAGAGAGAAATATAAATGCAATTAGACAATGGTATACACATCATTTTTACTACAGCAAGAGCTCCTCGTTCGATGAAACAGTTTCTTTTAAAGGAATTACAGAGAATTTGAATGATGGTGCAGCGTATATTTTAGAATAGATAAAGGGGGGAAGCTTATGGAACAGTTACTAAAGCAAGCCATTCAGTTACGGAGTGAAAAGAAATATGAGGGGTCAAAAGATATTTTAGTGCACTTGGCAAATCTCACCGATAATCCGGAAGTATTGTATCAGTGTGCCTGCATACATGATGTAATGGGACTTGAAACAGAGGCTGCCCCATATTACGAAAAAGCAATTGCGAATGGACTTACTGGAGAGTCGCTCTGCGGAGCATATATTGGACTTGGAAGTACATATCGCTGCATTGGTGAATACGAAAAAGCGATTGCTACATTAGAAGCTGGTTTACAGCGGTTTCCAGAAAATAATGTTATGAAAGTGTTTTTATCAATAGCGAAATATAATATAAAGGCATATGAAGAAGCGATGAAATTATTAATAGAGACTGTTTTGAATTTAGAAGATGTGAAAGAATACGAGAGAGCAATTTTATTTTATAAAGATCATTTGAACAAGATTTTCAAATAAGGGGGTAGGACTATATGAATACATCCATTTCACGAAAGAAAAGGAACATTTGGATTGGACTTACAGCATTAATTGTATTATCGAATTATTTAGCGTACGCACTTCCTATTGTGCCTGTTATACCGAAAGAAATGGTACTTGGTTCATTATTAGATTTTCTCATTATAATTCCTGTTATCACGTATTTTTTTATTATACGTAAACGCTACTCATTAACTTATATATTCCCCGTTGTAATCGCAGGTTATATTGCTGCAAGGTTTGTCATTCCAAATGATTATTTACAGGCCTTTTCATTTGTGTCTTATATTTTAGTTGCGGGTGAACTCGCGTTTTTAGCTGTAGAGTTATTTATTCTATATAAGATTGCTAGAACGTTACCGAAAATTATAAAGTTTTATAAACAATATAAGAAAGAATATCCATCATTCTCTTTGGCAATTGATAAGGCATTCGATGCGGCATTAAAAAGAAATAATGTAGTAAATGTTATTGCTTCAGAATGTAAACTATTGTACTATGCTTTATTGTCTTGGCGTACAAAGGCTCCAGAAAGTCAGTATGTTTTTTCATATCATAAAAAAACTGGGGCGATTCCATTTTATATTGCACTTATTCATGCAACATTAATTGAATCAATTGGGTTTCATTATTTACTTCATCAGTGGAATGAAGTAGTTGCTTGGATATTACTCGTTGTAAATATATATGGAATTTTATATTTTTTAGCTGAGATCCAAGCAATTCGTACAAATCCATATATTATGACAGACAAAGAAATTGTAATCCAAGTCGGGTTTGGAAAGAAAATCGTTGTACCATTTTCTCAAATAGAAGATATTACATTTTATAAAGGTGAAGCACTAACTAAGGAAGAAGAAAAAGAAGTATTTGAAGCAACTATAATGGAGTTTATAAAGGAACCAGCTACTTTTGAAATAAAATTAAAAGAACCGTTAACAGCAGAGCTATTGTATGGATTTTCTAAAACAGTAAATCGTGTACATGTCAATGTAGATGAGGATCGGAAGTTTTATGAAGTAATTGTTGCGAAATTAGAGCAAGGTAGACAGTGTGAATAGAGTTACAAAGTATTATCGTGCTTTTGGTATGTATGGAGTCTGTAAGATCATTGGAGAAATGATCGCCAATGTATATGTAGTAGAAAAATAGTGAGAAACAAAATAAACCAGCAAGCTAGAGGCTTGCTGGTTTTCATCGTAAACAATTAAAAAATATGGTAAAATTAAGAGGTAACTTATGGTGCGGTTGGTTGTTCAATTATCACTTCTCCGAATAGAAGGGAGGTGATAATCGTGAGTGAAATTGCGTTGTTACTGCAAGGTGGATTATTTCTCGTTGCATTGCTAACGTTTATTGTCGTTTTAATCGACAAGCTCAAAAAATAACAACCCACCTATGCCAATAGAATGTGGGTTGTTTTGTTCGTAAGAAACAAATAGGATAAATGAACAATCCAATCTGTAAAGTTACGTGAACTAGTGTGTAGCCGCACACTAGTCTTTTTTATTTATATACAATATATCATTGTTTTATGTGATTGTATTGTTCTTTTCATGCTTATTATAACATAGTGTCTTTTCATCAAGAAAGGAGACCGTATGTTCTTATTTTGAAATATCTGTATTTAAATGCGAACTGTTGTACTTTTTTCTTTAAATAAATTATCCATATACTGTTTTAAACTCTCAATATAGAACTCTTGATTTTCAACATGGTTCACCCCAACGATTGGAGATGGAAGTTCGTATGTCTTTTGAGATAAATGGACAACAACATCAAAAATATCAAATAGGCGGATGAAGCAGAATAAACCATCTTTATCACTCATTAATATAAAATAGTGATTATCACTCTTTGTATTTAGTGTATTCCATAATGAACTTTTACTTAAATCACGAACAATGTTTTTTTCCTTTAATTCAATAAAATCGGCATTAGATATAATAGAAGAAATATCAATTGCATCTGGATCATCAAAATAACCATCAATTGTATGAACAGCGAACGTATAAGCCATTTTTAATATGCTCATTTTATATTTTCGATTGTCTAAAAGTAACTCACGTTGAATAGAACTAGCTACCTTTGTTACACGTTCTTCTTTCCAAATTTCATTATGTAGCGAAATATCATGCTTTTTACATAGTTTCATAATCAATGAGTTAGAATAGTGCATTTCAGCGTTTGTTTCCACGACGTCTGTTTCAGTTGCTGCGAATTCTTGACCGTGTTCATTTGTATATAGTGGGGAATCAATTTGCTGCTTCATTTGTTCGATTTTATATTGAATGAGTTTATGTCTAATTAATGGGCGATCGACATTTGTTGTAAGATGTTCATGGCAAGAATCGCAAATTGAGTTTGTGAAATAATATCCACATAAAATCTCTGGGATGACGTATTGTTCACTAAGTTCTTTTGTTTCTTTTCTGCAAATGATGCATTGCGTCATATTTATCACCTTTACCTGCAAATTTGTATGTAATCCCATTGTAGTGTATTTAATGATATTTTGGAATATTGTAGATCAAAATATCATGTAAAATTTATGATTATTTTGGTACAATGAAGAGAAGTGCTAGTTTAAAGGAGGACGTTTTTTTGAAATCGAAAGTGCACTTTTGGACATTGGAAGTGCTAATGGTTGTAGGAATCGTATTTATTTGCACAAAAATATCATTTTTATTTCAACCAATTGGCATATTCGTTTCAACATTATTTTTCCCAATTTTAATCGCATTGTTTCTATACTTCATATTTAATCCTGTGTTGGTGTTTTTAGAAAAGCAAAAAGTTCCTAGAAATTTAGCGATTTTATTGTTGTATGTTTTTATCATTACATTAACTGCAGTCGCTATTGGTGTAGTTGTTCCAACAATTTCACAGCAGCTAACGGAGTTGGTGAAAAACATGCCAACTTATATTAAAGAGGGAAGAGTATACATACAAGAACTATCTCATCATAGGCTATTTGAATGGGTGACTACACAAAATTATGTGTCGATTGAAACGATTGAAAAAAATGCAATTCAATATTTGAAAGAGATACCAAACACGATTACGTCGAGTGCAACGGCTTTATTTGGTATAATCACAAATGTTGCATTAGTGGTGTTTACCGTGCCATTTATCCTGTTTTACATGTTTAAAGATGGACATGCATTTCCAGGAAAGGCTGTCAGTATATTACCAGAATCATACCAGCAAGAAGGACTTCGAATCATAAAAGAAACGAATGAAACCTTATCTGCGTATATTCAAGGGCAAGCGCTTGTTTGTTTGTTTATTGGTGCATTTACATTTGTCGGATACTTAATTATTGGTTTACCATATGCCTTCATTTTAGGTATCATAGCGGCATTTACAAATATTATTCCAAACTTAGGACCTTTTATTGGGGCGGCGCCAGCTGTTATTGTCGGATTATTTGTATCTCCAATGCAAGCAGTTTGGGTAATCGTTATTGTTACGATTGTCCAGCAATTTGAAAGTAATATTATTTCACCACGTATTATGAGCTCAAAGTTAAATATCCACCCTTTGACAATTATCATATTAATTTTAGGAGTAGGGAACTTTGCTGGAATTATTGGGATGATTTTAGCGGTACCTGCTTATGCGGTAACAAAAACGATTGTTTCAAACTTGGTGAGATTATTTAAGACAAAAAGAAACAATCGAAAATAGAGGATACTCATATGAATCAAGAAAGATGCATCGCTTTTTAAGCGGTGTATTTTTTTTATTCTAGGAATAATGGGTTTTTATGGTAACATTCTATTGAGGATACAATATTGTTTCTTCAACTAACGGAGTAGTTTAATGGAATAACTTATGTTGTAACAAAATGAGCATTTAACAGTGGAGGTTGAAGTTATGAAAAGGTTAGTTATTATTACAGTAGGAAAAACCCATAGTGGAAAAACTACATTTGCAAGAGCTCTAGAAAAAGAGTTAAATAACTCTTTTGTTATGGACCAAGATAACCACGCTGAATTTATAAACACATATTATAAAAATTTACAACCGAAACGAGGACCTAATACTCTTAAGCATGCTCTCTCAAAGCTAATTGTCGATTATGCCAAAGAACATACTCATTTAAATCTTATTATTTGCAACTCAAATCGAAGTCGAAATGGGCGATTGTATTTGCTTGAAGAGCTGTTTAATAAAGATGAATTTGTCCGTATCTTGGTTCATTTTGATATTCCAGATGATGTTCTTCATGAACGAGTTACTCAAAGCGGGCGAAGTACCAATATATTTAGGGGTCCTTATTCTAATTTTGAGGAAGTGCTTGTCCGGCAACATGCTGAATCCCTAACAGAAGATGTAACAGACCCAGTAGAAGGTGAAGCAGATCATCTATTTGTAATTAAAGACAACGAGGAAGTTGATTCTGTTATTAAAGAAGTTGTCCATATTGCTGAATGTTTATGATTATACCCAAGAACTGGTAGCAATCTTCGATAGGTCTACTCGAAAGTAATGCATCATGTGAGGGGGGGAATTGTTGTCATATGAGGTAATTTGCTGTAGTTGTAGAAAAAATTTAGAATTTATGAAGGAACTAGGCAATATAAACAGTTTAAGGAAAATAAGAATAGTGTATTTTGTTGTGAAAATTGTAATCATAATATACGTCTTGATGCCATTAAAAACTTTTTTAGATATAGAGGATGAAGGGCCGATTGTGTGATATCTAGAAGTAATATGAATATTCCTTCAACAATTGGGCGCGATTGTTGAACAAGAAGTAAAAGGGTGAATATGTATCACCCTTTTCTATAGATTTTTACGAACTAGATGTTTTTATTGTGTAATTTCTATATAATTTTTTGGAGTAAACAGCATTTTAAAA
>NZ_JBALQK010000139.1:0-18674 GCF_036965845.1 Bacillus sp. JJ1127
ATGCTCTCTCCCACTTAAAAAGAGGGGTTTTATGTCGTTTTTTTAATTGATGTATATATTTTTTTAAAGACTAATATGCCGAGATAGCTTTTGCATATATAAGGAACGAATTAACAAGAAAAAGATAATTTCAACCGTTCCGAAAATCGTAAGGACAACTGTAACTTCAGCAAATAATGATATATTTATGACTTCTTGCAGCATTTTTGTGGCAAACATCGTATGAATGGAAGCCATAATGTACGGAACGAAGAATAAGATCGCGAGCTGAATGGTAGCGGATCGCTTCATTTCAGATTCTGTTAACCCAATTTTTGTAATTGTAATATATTTTTCTTGTTCATTTGTTAAGTCCGTATACATACGAAAGTAAAGAACACTCCCGGCACCAATGAAGAAAATGACACCAAGGAAAGTACCAATAAAGAAGAATGAAGCGGCACCTAATTTAATTTGGTATAGCGTATCACTCGCTTCCCACATCCTATATAAAGGTTCTTCAGATGGGATGCTTTTTCGCTCTTTTTCTAATTTATCAAGATACTCTGCAGCGATTTCATGTGTCTTTTCCCAGTCTTTTACTTGAAAATTATAAAGCGTCATATGTTTCATGTTATTCGATAAGGAGCGTACGGTATCATCAGATAAAATAAGTAATTGATACGTCATTCCAGTTGGGATGACGCTAAAATTTTCATATCCCTTTACATGTAAGGGAAAGGAATTCTGAGAAAGTGTAACGTTTTTTTGTTCGAACTGTTCCTCTATAGGACCCAGTAGGTTTATATATCCATATCCAGGGAGTATGTATGTTTCATTCCCCTTTACAGAAAGGTGTTTGAGATTTAAAGCAGTAGCAAGCTTGTTATAGTCACTTTGCTTTAATACATACGCTTCTCTTTCATCGGCAGTCATGTCATCTACTTTCAATGATACTGCATATAAATCGGTTTTAACCGTTTTATATGTAAAACCTTCTTTGCTTAGTTGCTGTTCTAACCAGTCTATATGTTGAGTGGCCATGGGATCCGCATCGTATGAAAGATAGGTAAACGGGAATGGATTATTTTTTGCTACATCCAATTTTATAAACTTCCCAAATCCGTATATGAATGTAATCATTGTAAAAGCGAGAGTAGATAGCATAGCTACAATAAAAAGCATATTAATATTTGTTCGAATACGGCTTGCCAAATCTGAAATCCACAACATATTAATTCGCTTCATGTAAAATTTTCGTCTTGTTTTCAAAATCCGAATGAGCAGGAAGCAAATTTGTGAAAAGAAAAAATATGTTCCAATTGCTACAAGTGACGGAATGACGAAAATACTAGAAAACATGTAAATTGATGCTATGTCTGGACCTAACGATAGAAAGAACATTGGATTTCCAGCTAGCATATATCCCGATAGTAAACATAGAGCACCAAATAAAGAAATAAGTATAGATGGTTTGCGTTCTTTTTGCTTTATTTTTCCTTCTTTTAAAAGGCGTACTGCTTTTCGTGTACGAATGAGCATAGGAGTAAAAGCAGAAACAATGATAAAGAGTCCAAGAAAGATTGTTGCTGTTAAAATAATGGCCCCTGAAGGCCAATATAAATACAATCCTGGAACGTGTGTGATTTTTCCTGTTACTAATAAGAAAAATTGTGAGAATACGAGTCCAAGTTGAATGCCAACAAAGATGGATAATATCCCAATCAACATATTTTCCATAAAAACAAGACGTTTCAATTGCTTTCTTGATATTCCTAAAACGGTTAAAATTCCAAATTGTTTTTTACGAACTTTTAAGAAAGTGCCGATGGAATAAAACAGAAAGAAAAAGGAAAAGCACACAATGACTACTTCTGAAAATATCATTAGCCCTGTAATTCCCTCAACTGTACTAAAAGTTTTTAGACGAGGATGAAATAAATACACTGCAAATGAAAAGAAAATCGCAATGGAAAACGCACTGCTTAAAAAGTAGGCAAAATAAGCACGGGAATTTCGCGTTACGTTTTTAAATGCAAACTGCCAAAAAGTCATGCTGTATACCTCCAACTAGAAGAGAAAGATGTAGTCATGTTGTAAAAAATGTATGAGA
Source organism: Bacillus sp. JJ1127 (assembly GCF_036965845.1). NCBI lineage: Bacteria > Bacillati > Bacillota > Bacilli > Caryophanales > Bacillaceae > Bacillus > Bacillus sp. JJ1127. Next base: position 2,093 of record NZ_JBALQK010000139.1, read on the forward strand.
ATGAGCTCTCATACATTTTGCTGAAATATGCTATTTTCATTCATTTATCACCTTTTCTTGGTTATCCGCTTCGTTGTTTGCAGCGTTATGGAAGATGATTTTAATGCTAGTTCCTTTGCCTACTTCAGAGTCTAGCTTTACGGAATGGCCTAAATAAGAGCAAATTTTACTCACAATATAAAGTCCCATACCAGTAGATTCTCCAAATGCACGGCCATTTTTCCCTGTATAAAATGGTTCAAATACTCTTCGAATATCTTCCTGCGGGATACCGACACCTTCATCACGAACTTCTAGAATAATATCTCTGCCGTTACGATAAGCAGATAAGAAGACTTTCTTTCCGCGCTCACCAGAATAACGAACGGCATTCGTCATTAATTGATAAATGATGAATTTAAGCCACTTCGCATCAGAAGCAACCATAAGGTCGGAATGAACTTCTAAAACGGGGAAGACGCCATTACGAATAAAGAGTTCTTTTAAGCCATTAATATTTTTCGTTACAGTATCTTTTAGTGAAATGGTTTCTACATGGAAGTCTTCATGGAAGTTATTTAACCTTGCCATATATAACGCCATATCAAGCCCTTGATTTAATCTTTCTAGTTCTTTCTTAAACTTCGGAATGAGATGCTCATCTTCCATCTCTAATACCATCAGCTGCATAATAGAAACTGGCGTCTTCATTTGATGTACCCAGTGGTTAATAAACAATTGGTGTTCTTGTTGTTTTACTTCATATGATTGCAGTTCTTTTTGGAATAGACGATATTGCGTGCGAACAAGCTCATTTACACCGTGCGGCATAGGGGCAGTTGCTCTTTCAATAAATGCATCTTCCATTTTCTCTGGCGGCTCACTTAATCTGTGATACATTCTACGATTACGAACATAACGATAAGCGAGGAAGCAAATAAATAAATATAAACTTAATACAATAAAGTAGAACTTATTGTTTTGGAATCCATCTACCGCATCATATAGAATAAAAATGATACCGAAGTTTAATGCATACAATAGAAAAAACGCAAAATGATCACGTAAAAATAACTTCATGCTTATTCACTCCAAGTTGCGTTTAAACGATACCCTAATCCGCGTACAGTCTCAACTGCATTTTCAATACCAAGCTCATTGAATTTCTTACGAAGGCGTGTAATGTTTACGTTTAGTGTATTTTCTTCAACGAAGCTTTCGTCATCCCAAAGTGCAGCTAATAAATCTTCACGGCTCGCTGTACGTGGAAATTTAGATAAAAGCATTTCAGCTAAGATTGCTTCTTTCTTTGTTAGAAGAACTTGCTCAGTGCCAAAATGGATTTCTGGTCGTTCAGGGAATAATTTTAAACCTTCCACTTCAACAATACGCTCTGAAATATTTGGTGCATAATCACCGTAAATGCGGCGTAATTGACCTTTAATTTTCGCCATGACAACATCATAATGGAATGGTTTTGTAATATAATCATCCGCACCGCTCTCAATCGCCATAATTTGTTCCATTTCACCTGCACGTGCTGAAATGAAAATAATTGGACAAGTAGATTCATGACGAATTTGACGGCACCAGTAGAAACCATCGAATTTCGGTAAATTGACATCAAGCAATACAAGATGTGGTTTCACAGTGTTAAACGATTCCATAATATCATCAAAGTTTTCGGCAACAACTGCATCGTAACCGTATTTTTGAATATGAGATTGTAGTAAAGATGAGATATTTGGATCGTCTTCAACGATTAAAATTTTATACATATGTATTCCTCCTAAAAACAATTGTAGTTATAGTGTACCATGTGTTTTCTGTCTTTTCATTATGTTGCAGCGAGCGCTAGTAAACAGTATAGGTCAAAAGTGAAAAAGTAAAAAGGGCTGTGTATATAATTGACAATTTGTAGTTTTTATTTTAACATTTAGATAAATATCTAAATGTCTAATTGGTGAAAGGAAGAAAGACATTGAATCAAGCATTTAAAGCATTAGCAGACCCAACAAGGCGAAAGATTTTAGACTTATTAAAAGAGGGCGATTTAACGGCTGGTGAAATTGCCGAACAGTTCAATATGACAAAGCCGAGTATTTCTCATCATTTAAATGCGCTCAAAAACGCTGAGCTCATTCAAGATGAAAAAAGAGGGCAATTTGTTGTATATTCCTTAAACACCACTGTTTTTCAAGATTTATTAACTTGGGTGTTTACGTTTACGAATAAAGGGGGAGAGGGGAAATGAAAAAACATCTTTTTGCAATCATACTAATTCTTATAACATGTGTAGCATGGGCGGTTTCCTGGCCACACCTACCAGAGACAATGGCAATTCATTGGAGCGGTGAAGAAGCAAATGGATTTGCTACAAAGTTTAATGCAATGCTTTTAACATTAGGTATTATGATTGTTAGTTATGGATTACTAATCGTTATTCCAAAGGTGGATCCAAGGAAAACGAATTATGATAAATTTTCTAAGAGTTTTACAATGATAAGTTACAGTATATTATTTGTTTTATTTTTGGTGAATATCCTTGTACTTGCAACGGCATTAGGCTACAAAATTCCAATGAATAGTGCACCAAATATAATTGTAGGTATTTTATTTTTAGTAATCGGCAACTATTTACCACAATGTAAACCAAATTTCTTCATTGGGATTCGGAATGCTTGGACATTAAGTAATGAAGAAGTATGGCGGAAAACACATCGCTTTAGCGGAAAAGTATTTGTAATAGTAGGGCTTATGATGATTATAAGTATTTTTGCACCAGCAGCTTTGAAATCATTTTTGATGCTTGGAATTATTATAGGGGCAGTAGCATTAACGATGCTGTATTCTTATTTTGTTTATAAAAAAGAAATGGGGATATAAGCGAGTATTTGTATTCTGGACAGTTAGTTATTAGTTATATATTTTAATAAGAATGCTCAGTGAGGAAAAGAAAAAACCTCACTGAGTGAAATTTAATAACGAAAGTCTGAATGTTCCGATTAATAGTGATGTAATCCTAATATTTTTTTATTAAGTATCAAAAATAATGATGGAATGGAGAAAAGATGATGAAAAAGAAAATGGATGTAACGTGTATCATAAGCTCGTTAGTTTGTTTAGTGCCAATGATATTATCAATTGCTTTATATAGTGATTTGCCAGAACAAATGCCTATTCATTGGAGTGCTACAGGTGCTGCTGATCATTATGTAAGTAAAAATATAGTAGTTTTTGGAATGCCACTGCTTATGTTTGTTACTAATGTGATCGTTCATTTTACAATCAATTATTCTCAAAAAAATATACCGAAAGCAGAGCAAGTATTAAAAAAATGGTCAATTCCTGCATTATCGTTAATCATTATTCCGATATGTCTATTCATTTCTAAGTAATGCTTCAATGTGAACGATTGATTATGCAACTAAAATACATTCAGTTGATTCGACACGATACGAGTTTAAATCGTTTGGGGGAGAGAATATGTTAGAAATCATAAATTTTAGCAAGACATACAAAGGTGGCAAAAAAGCGGTAGATGATTTGAATCTGACTGTTCAAGCAGGAGATATTTTTGGATTTATCGGACATAACGGTGCGGGGAAAAGTACGACAATTAAATCATTAGTAGGTGTTATAGATTTCGAAGAGGGCGAAATTTTTATTGATGGGCATTCAGTAAAAAAAGACCCGATTACGTGTAAGAAAGTAATGGCATATATTCCTGATAATCCAGATTTATATGAGCAATTAACAGGAATTCAATATTTGAACTTTGTTGCTGATGTTTTTGGAGTGTCTGCAAAAGACAGAGAGGAACGGATACAAAAATATGGGGATGCTTTTGAGATTACACCATATTTGGGAGATTTAATATCTTCCTACTCACACGGTATGAAACAAAAAGTGGCGATTATATCAGCAGTTTTACATCATCCGAAATTATTAGTTTTAGATGAGCCTTTTGTTGGACTTGATCCAAAGGCGGCTATTGTACTTAAGGGGATTATGAGGGAACTTTGCGAATCAGGCAGTGCGATTTTCTTTTCTACTCATGTATTAGATGTAGCAGAAAAGTTATGTAATAAGATAGCGATGATTCATAAAGGGAAACTAGCAATCTCAGGGGAAGTAAAGTCTTTAATAAAGGAAAACTCATTAGAAGAGCTCTTTATGAAGGTGCTTGCCGATGAGAAGTAATACGCTAGCTCTTTTAAAAATTCGTCTAATAACGCAGCTTGGCCTCAATACTTTTAAATATGAAAAAGATAAGAAAAAGAAGCAGAACAAAATTTTAATTTCAGTCTCAATTGCATTAGTTGCTGCCCTTTTGATACTGTATTGTGGAAGCGCGGCATATGGATTGATCAAACTGGGGATAGGTGAAGTCATTCCGGTTTATGCATTTGTGATTAGCAGTGTATTAGTTTTAGTTTTCACGATGTTTAAGGCGAATGGCGAGATTTTCGCTTTTAAGGATTATGATTTTGTCATGTCTTTACCGATTCGTGTAGATACGATTATTGCTAGTAGATTTTTGTATTTGTACGTATTAAATACGGTCTTTTCAATGATCATCATGCTGCCGATGGGTGTTGTTTATTGTATATATGAGAAGCCATCAGCGTCTTTCTATTTAATGTGGATTATCACTCTGTTTACAGTATCTTTAATTCCAACAACAATTGCGGCAGTTTTTGGAGCATGTATTACAGCGATAGCCTCTAAATTTAGATATGCAAATAGAATCACTACCATTTTAAGCTTTATAGTAATCATTATTTTTGGCTACTTTATGTTCAAGCAAGGAAATACGAAATATAGCTTTACTGATTTAGAAGGAATTGGGGCAACTGTTTCAGAGGGATTAACTAAAGTGTATCCATTAGCTACCATTTTTCAAAAAGCAATTGTCGATGCGAATATAGGGGCTTTCATCCTTTTTGTTGGCATATCTGTTATTTGGTATTATCTTTTTGTGAAAATCCTCGCTCTTAAATATAAGCAAATCAACACAGGCATTTCTACGTATCATATGCGTTCGGATTACAAGATCAATCGTATGAAGAAAGAAACAGTATTGATTGCATTATATAAAAAAGAATTAAAGCGTTTCTTTTCTTCTACAGTATATGTGATAAATATTGGTATGGGAGTTGTCATAGCAGTCATTTTCTCACTTGCAGTAGTTGTAGTAGGACCAAGCCAATTAATCGGATATCCAGGGGTTGAAACAATTCTCCAAAAAATTGCACCGTTTGCTATTTCAGCGATGATTTCCATGACATGTACAACTTGTGTGTCATTATCGTTAGAGGGGAAAAACGTATGGATTATTAAGTCCTTACCCCTTACCCCTAAAATGATTTATGATAGTAAAATTCTAATGAATCTTTCATTAAGCATTCCGGCATCGATTATTAGCGCTATACTGATGATAATAGGTTTAAAGCCGGATATTTGGACTTCCATTTTAATCATAATAACTCCCATCACATATTCATTTTTTTCAGCAGTATGGGGTATTTTTATTAATAATCGATTCGCTTATTACGACTGGGTTTCCGAAACACAAGTGGTGAAACAAAGTGTGGGATCTGCTCTTGGCATGCTTGGAGGTATGATTATAGCGGGCATTCCTGCCTTGCTAGTAGGTACTGCTGTGATATCAAACTATAGGGTGTTTACTTTTGTAGTTGTTGTAATGATTTCGATTATGACTGCAGTATTGTATAACAATGAATCTAAAAGAAGTATAAAGTGAAATGTTAGTGTAAAAAGCTGTCTCCAAATTCAAATTTATAAAAGAAACGAAAAGCCGTTTTTCCATTTGGAAGAACGGCTTTTCATTTTTTAAAGAATTGAAGGACTTTATCCTTTTAAACAATTAACACGATTTTAAAGTTTTCATTTTATTTTCAGTTTCATTCTTTATATTCAAGTTATCGATAAGGTAGAGGAGAGAGAAATATGAAAAGGAACAATAAATTACTAACGTTTTTGTTGCTCTTTGTTTTTATATTCATACCTCAACAAGGAAGCTATGCGGATGACGATAAGGACCATGAAAAACACGAGAAACATGAGAAACACAAGAAAAAGGAAGGTCATGAATCGGAGGAAGGCTATGAAAAACAAACAGTAAATACACATAAAGAAGTTTGGCATACATGGTCAAAATTATCTGCTCTTAGTATTGCTTACGAACAAAGTCCTATAACGACTCAGCAACAAATAAGGATGCAAAAAGAGAATGAAAAAGAATGTTTGTTAGAGGTGTTGCCCTATCAGGGACAAATACTTGTCCCCGTACAAGAAGTAGCTGTTTATTTAGGAGCCGAGGTTTATGAATACCGCCGAATCTCTACAGTTGAGGTTATTCAGCAGAAAAAGCATTTGATTTTTAAAGAAGGCTCACGGGCTGTGTATGAAGATATGTATAAAACACCGATGCCAACGGCTGCTATTACATACAATAGCAAAATATACGTGCCGGTTAGTGTTATAGCGAATGCATTAGGGTGGGATATAACATGGAATGAAAATCAGACGATTTTGCTGAAGGCAAGGGTGAATCAAAATGGCTAAACAAAAATGGTTGAAATGGGTAGTAGGGATTGGTAGTATCAGTTCTCTTGCGGTTTTCTTAAATGTTGTACAAGAGGAAAATTCGACTAATCAAAAGGAAGATCCTTCAGTAAATACGAGAAGAGACAACTATTCCATATCCAATATTAAGGAATTAAAAGAAACAGAAAAGACCGAGAGAGAACAATGGATTTCTACTTTGGATTGGGAAGAAGGGAATTGGGAAATAGATACCTCTAATACAGCGGCCACATTGACTCCAAAAGGTAAAAATACTAGGAAACAGCAGGCGGAAACTCGTACAAGGAGGTCTTAACGATGGATGGTGAATATTCATTTTCCTTTCGAGCTATGAACACCGAAGTACAGGTTAAGGGAGATGCCCCTTGGAATAGCAGTTGGAGCAGAAAATTAAAAGAATGCTTTTTTGCATTTGAATCTATTTGTTCGCGTTTTCTCAATTTCAATGAGTTAGCAATGGTCAATCGTGCTCCGATCGGTGCAAAAATTAAAGTGAGCCCTATTCTTTTTGATGTTCTGAAAGAAGCCATTCGTTATGCTGAAATGACGGATTATTATTTCAATCCCTTAATGGCGAGAAGAATGGAACGAATGGGATATGACCGATCTTTTGATCAAATAACAGATGTTGGGAGCACTATAGACAATGACATAGGAAAGGGAGATTGCAATTCCTTTCAGTTTGACCATCATGCAAGTGCAATCGTGAAACAAACTTCAAAAAAAATTGACTTAGGAGGGATTGGAAAGGGCTGGGTGGTTGATAGAGGTGCAAGATTGATGAGGCAGGAAGGGGTTGTAAACGGAATTCTCAATGCAGGAGGCGATCTTACCGTTTGGGGGAATCAGGAGAAAGTCATAGGGATTGCAGATCCGGAAAAAGAAGAGAGAGATATTGCTCAATTTTATTTTTTGCAAGGGTGCATGGCTACTTCTAATAAAAAACATCGATCATGGAAGCAAGGTTCTTTCGTTCGCCATCATTTACTAGATGGACAGACCGGTTTACAGGCCGAAAGTGATGTTATACAGGCAACAGTCTTTGCAAAAAGTACAGCTGAATCAGAAGTGATTGCTAAAGTATTATGCATTCTTTCCTTTCATGAAGGAATTCCATGGATGCTGGAGCACTTTCCTCACGCTGCAGCCGTCATTATTGATGAAAACAGAAAAGTGAAAGTTAGTGCTACGATTAAACGGTATACGAAGAAGATGATGTTTTAATGGGAACCTTATATTCGACGTGGGAGTGGATACGGTCAACAGGGATCACAGCCTATTTGCTATTGTTCATCTCAAATGTAGCGGGATTAATGTATAAAGGAAAAATAGCTACGAAAACGCGGCAACCGATGCTAGTAATCATTCATCAAACAGCTGGCTGGTTCAGCTTACTTTTCGCTCTTTTTCATGCGCTTATGCTGCTGTTTGATCAGTATGTTTCATATACTCTAAGTGAAATTGTTATTCCATTTACGTCCAATTACAAAACAATCGCATCTGGAGCAGGAACGATTGCGTTGTATATACTGTTGTTTCTTTTTATCTCCTCAGATGTCATGAAAAAAATAGGAAGGAAGTGGTGGCGAGCGATTCATTATCTTGCTATTCCTGGATATTTACTCGCTTTCATTCATGGAGTCATGATTGGAACGGATACAGGTGCATTATGGATGGTAATTTTTTATTCAGCTACTTTCGTAGTGGTAGTTGCGCTATTCATAATTAGAATATTCAATGGAATATAATAAATCTCTTTCTTTTTTCTACCTACTTGTGTGTAAAATAAAAGTAAAAAGGAAGATGTTGGAATAATGTATATTTTATTAGCAGAAGATGACAAAAAGCTTGGTCGTTTAATTGTTCATATGTTGGGTAAGGAAAAGCATACTGTCGAGTGGGTAACAGATGGGGCTAGTGCGCTTGATTATATATCTTCTACTCTATATGACTTGGTACTTCTTGATTGGATGATGCCAAAGGTCAGCGGAATCGATGTATGCAAACAACTACGGAATAATCATTTTCAGGGACTGATTTTAATGCTAACAGCAAAAGATGATGTATTAGATCGAGTAGAAGGACTAGATGCAGGGGCGGATGATTATATTGTGAAGCCATTTCAGTTTGAAGAGTTATTTGCGAGAGTTCGAGCCTTAGAACGAAGAGGGAACTTCCCCTTTATAGATAATGTATTGAAAGTTGGTGAACTCACACTAGACCGTGTGAATTATAAAGTTTGCCGCAAAGAGCAGGAAATTCAATTATCACCAAAAGAATATCAACTGCTCAACATTTTAATGTCGAATCCTGAACAAATATTACCGCGGGATGTATTATTGGATAAAATATGGGGAATTGAGGCTGATGTGTCAGACAATAATCTCGATGCACTCGTTCGGTTATTGAGAAAAAAGGTGGAGACTCCTGAAGGAGGGCGCCTCATTTATAATATTCGCGGAGTAGGCTATAGGCTGGTAAAGCATCATGTTTTTTAAAACAAGGCGGCGTTTAACCATTTTATTTACGGGGTTAATGATGATTTTTCTGCTTTCTTTTATTTTCATTGCATATATGCTTGTATCATCTTCCATCATTAAATATCAGCGGGAGGCAGTGATACAGCTCGTTAAGGAAGAATGGGCAGAACATAAGAATGATTTACTAAATCAGCAAAATTATATAGATAACGACAATGAAAGAGACAAACACCCTTATACAGATATGCAAACATTTTATTATATTCTTTCGAAAGATGGACAAATCATGGATGCCGATAACAGTTTACCGTACGTAACAGCTGCTTTAGGTGATGAAATGAAAGAGTGGAAGCCTCGTCATGTGGAAGTGCGCAAGGAGATGATAGTAGATCAAACTGGTACTAAAAAAGACATTTTATTTGCTGGTCTTTCTGTTGAAGAGCAAGGTAAGCATTTTGGAACCATCATTGCAGGAACGAATGTAACAGCTCAACAACAAGTCTTGGATCAATTTCTCTTAGTATTGTCTTGTCTTTCCATCTTGTTCCTTATCTTATCCTTATGGCTCGGTTACTTCATGGCTGGAAAAGCGATGATTCCAATTTTGCATTCCTTTCAACGTCAGAAAGAATTTGTCAGTGATGCATCTCATGAATTGCGGACGCCACTGTCGATTATGCAATCGTCATTAGAAGTGATTGAGGTCGAGGAGAAAGAACAATTATCCCCTTTTTCACAGCAAATTTTTCATGATATGAAAGATGAAGTGAAAAGAATGACGAAGTTGGTAGCGGATTTATTGACGATTGCTCGTTCGGATTCAGGAATATTAGACATTCGGTTGAGTTCCTTTGATTTGTATACAGTGTTAGAACAGCTAGTCCGTTCTTTTCAACTATTGGCCGATCAAAGAGAAATAACGATTGTTCTTGTAACATCTTCGTCATGTCCTGTTATAGGGGATAAAGAAAGAATTACACAATTGTTATACATTTTGATAGATAACGCTGTAAAATACAACAAACAAGGCGGCTCTGTCTATTTAAAAGTTCATCAAAAAGGAAAAATAGTAGAAATGATCGTAGAGGATACAGGAATAGGCATCCCAAAAGAGCAATTGCCACGTATTTTTGATCGGTTTTATCGGATAGATAAAGCAAGATCAAGGGATTTAGGCAGCAATGGAATCGGTTTGTCGATAGCAAAATGGATTGCTGAGTCACACGGTGGAACCATTCATGTGGAAAGTGAAGTAGGTAGGGGAACTACGTTTCGATTACAATTACCAAGTAAAGAATGATAGAGTGAAAGTCATGATGATGAAAAAGGATCCTTTCCATATGTAATGCTGTAATAGTTATGTTTCTCGTTTCTTTTTTCATTCATATTGCTCTTTCGCAAGGAAATCGGTGCTGAATCATCAGCACCGATTTTTTTACCTTACAGAAATGTAATATTCATGTAAGGAGAATGAATAGCTGGCTATTTATCCCAGTGTTATAGTAACAAAGTAGTTATTTCATAAAGTTAAATTTATGTTTCTTCTGCTAAATGGCCTTACATAACTGTCATGTTTGTGTAAGAAACATCGATAGTGGCAAGAGTAGAAGTTAGATATAGTGAAAATAGAGAATAGATGAAGAGAGGGATATAGAGATGAAAACAGTATTAGAAGCAAAAAATATTAAAAAAGTATATGATACAGGCGGAAATAAATTTGAAGCATTAAAAGGTATTAACTTACAAGTTCGAGAAGGTGAGTTCGTTGGAATTATGGGGCCTTCTGGATCTGGTAAAACAACACTTTTAAATGTTCTTTCTACAATTGATAATGCAACGAGCGGTGAAATCTTAATTGATGGAAAAGACATTTTGAAAATGAATGATGATAAATTGGCATTATTCCGCCGTGATCATTTAGGATTCATTTTCCAAGATTATAACTTATTAGATACGCTAACGGTGAAAGAGAATATTGCATTGCCACTTGCACTATCAAAAGTGAAAACAAGTGAAATTGATCGCCGTGTTCTTGAAATAGCGAAGAAGTTCGGTATTGATCATATTTTAAGCCAATTTCCATATCAAGTGTCAGGCGGCCAGAAGCAGCGCTGCGCAGCATCGCGTGCAATCGTTACAAATCCAAGTATGATTTTTGGAGACGAGCCAACAGGAGCACTCGATTCCAAATCAGCAACAGATTTATTAGAAAGTATGAAGTCATTAAATGAATATGATAATTCAACAATTTTAATGGTAACGCATGATGCATTTGCCGCAAGTTATTGTAAACGCGTTATCTTCATTAAAGACGGCGAGTTATATAAAGAATTACACCGCGGGGAATTAACTCGCAAACAATTCTTCCAACAAGTAGTCGACGTAATGTCCGCAATTTCCGGAGGTGCAATGGATGACGTTATCTAGCATTGCCCTCCGCAACATACAGCGGAACTTTAAGGATTACTTTTTATATTTTACATCTATGATTTTTAGCATCGTTATTTATTTTACATTTAAGGCGCTAGAGTATAACTCACAAATGGAAAAAGCAGCGGAAGGTTCTAAGAAAATTAGTGGAGCCTTCCAAGTATCAAGTGTGATGCTTATTATTTTCGTAGCAGTATTTATTATATATTCTAACGGCTTCTTTACACGTAAGCGTAAAAAAGAGGTTGGATTATATTCATTACTAGGAATTCGTAAAAGACAAATTGGGAAAATGTTATTTTATGAAAATATGCTAATGGGATTCATATCATTAGTAATTGGGATTGCAATTGGTAGTGTACTTTCGAAGTTATTCCTTGAATTGTTAATAAGCATGATGGGATTAAACTTACATGTTCATTTTGAAGTACCAATGTCCGCAATTATTGATACAGCAATCATTTTCTTCGTAATTATATTGTATACATCACTTCAAGGATATCGATTAATTTATCGCTTTAAATTAATCGAACTTTTCCGTGCAGAACGTGAAGGAGAAACGATGCCAAAAGGTTCGTTTATTATGGCATTGATTTCAGTCTTCTTAATTGGTTCTGGTTATTTCTTATCACTAACATTTATGAAGGCCGCTAAATATGCTGACTTTATGATGGTTGCATTTTATATTTTACTTGCAACAGTACTTGGCACGTATTTATTGTTTATGTTCTTTACAGTATTCGTTTTAAAAAGAGCGAGAAACAAAAAATCGTCATTCTATAATGGAATGAATATGATAACAACGTCGCAGCTGTTGTACCGTATTAAAGGAAATGCAAAGTCATTAGCAACAATTGCCGTATTAAGTGCGGTAACATTAACAGCGGTTGGTACATCTGTAACGATGTATTACAATACATTTAAACAAACGAAAGATTATGCGCCGCACAGTTATTCTTACGAGAAAAAGGATGCAGCACTTGATAATAAAGTAAATGCAATTTTAGATGAAGAGAAGGAAAATAATCCCGTAACGAACCAATTCGAAATAGAAATGGTTCCTGTTAAAGGTAAGTTTGAAGGCGAAAAAGCAGATATGGGTATGAATGCGAATTATTTAGTTACTGAGAAATATCAGCTTGTATCGCAATCAGCATTTAATAAATTGGCGAAGAAAATGGATATAGATGAGGTTAGTTTAGCTGCCGATGAAGCTTTTGTATACGATGGCATGTATATGGAAGGCTATGAATTTAGTACGGTATATAAGGGGAACAAAGCAGTATTTCCAATTGGAAATAGGGCGGAAACATTAACGATTCAAGGTGCTGAAGGGCGTAATATAACAAACTTAGGTGAATTATTCGTCATTGTACCAGATGAAGTATATAACAGTGCGAAAGCAGTAGCCGAGACACGTATTGTTAAAAATATTGATGTGAAAGATGAAAAGAATAGTAAAGTGCTGACAGAGAAATTAAAGAAAGTGATGCCAATCGGAGAGTCAGAAGTTGCATTACCTTTCAATGATTTTTACACTGGTTTCCACAGTATGCTGGAAGCAACAGGATTAATGATGTTTATCGGTTTGTTCTTAGGTTTAGTCTTTTTACTAGCAACCGGTTCTATCATTTACTTCAAGCAATTAACAGAGGCGAATGCAGACCGTGATCGATACATTGTACTTCGCAAAGTCGGAGTTACAAAACGAGAAATGAAAAAGGCAATTGCAAAACAAGTAAGCTTTATCTTTGCAATTCCATTAGTAGTAGGGATTTGTCACAGTTTATTTGCATTAAAAGGTTTATCAACGTTAATGCCATATGAAATCCTAATTCCATTATTCATGAGTATCGGTGTGTATAGTGTGATTTATATTGGATATTACTTCTTAACAGTTCGTTCTTATTACAAGATCGTGAGTGCGAAGTAATGAAAGTAGCAGCTATTGTGATGAGCAATAGCTGTTTTATTTATTCGTAAATAGAGAAAAAGCTTTGTGTAAATGCACAAAGCTTTTTTACATTTCTTCATAAAATATTAAGAAAATCCCATGATATTTCTTAAAAAATAATAGTTATATTTGGAGGCGTATTAGACAATACCGAATGAACGGAGAGAGGTTAGATGCAACTTATTACGTTTTTAACTGAATTTATTAAACATCCGAAAAAAACTGGGGCTATCGCACCTAGTTCTCACATATTAGCGAAAAAGATGGTTGATGCGATTAATTTTGAGGAAGCACGGTACATTGTAGAATTAGGACCTGGAACAGGAGTATTCACAAGAGAAATTATAAAAAGAAAAAAGGAACATACAATATTTATTCTAATTGAAATTAATGAAGTTTTTTTCAAAAAGTTACAGAAGCAGTTCGCGGACGATCCAAATGTTTTGGTTATACATGGATCAGCTGAAAACATAAAGAAATATATAAAGGCATTACAAATAGAGAAGGTTGATTATGTATTATCGGGATTACCATTTACTTCATTACCACAAGAAGTATCGTTACGAATTTTAAATAATGTGATGGAGGCATTACAAGAGAATGGTGAGTTTATCACATTCCAATATTCGCTTGTAAAAAAAGGATTTATACAAACCTTTTTCCCAGAAATTTTATTGAAAAGGGTTTGGTTTAATTTTCCGCCAGCCTATGTTCTTAGTTGTAGAAAAAAGGCTGGGAGGATATATGCGTAATGGAATTGCATAAATACGTGTTTATAAGATGCTTTTAATCAAACTTTATTTCAAAGCAACAGGATAATATGAATAAACTTCCATCAAAATTTGATGGAAGTTATATATGGTTTCATTTTTCTGTTACAACTGAAGCGATGTATGGTAAGTTACGATATTTTTCTGCACAGTCAATGCCGTAACCAACGATAAACTCATCTGGAATTTGGAAGCCTACATATTCTGCTTTTAAATCGACTTTACGACGTTCTGGTTTATCAAGTAATGTACAGAACTTTAGTGTTTTTGGCTTATGCATAAAGAAGTGGTCTTTTAAGAAGTGAAGTGTTAAGCCAGAATCGATAATGTCTTCTACAACAATTACGTTTTTATCTGTAATATTTACATCGATATCTTTTAATAATTTCACTTTTCCAGTTGTTTCTGTTTGGTTACCATAGCTAGATGCAGAGATAAAATCGATTGTTACTTCATTTTTAATGTGACGAATTAAATCAGCCGCAAATACGAAAGAACCTTTCAATACAGCAATAACAACGAGTTCTTCTCCTTCAAAATCACGCTCAATTTGAAGTGCTAGTTCTTTAACCTTTGCTTGCAATGCTTCTTCAGAGATTAAAGTGTCTTTTATTTCGATTTTCATTATAATCCTCCTACAATGTAAAACTCATGAATATTTCGACTGTAAAGGATAGTGAAGGAAAAGTCAAAAAAGATAGAGGTTTTTTCATTTCTTACAAAAGTGTAAGGTAATTTGTAAGATAAATCGATAGTTGAGTAGTAGTTTTTTGGATAAACTCATAAGTGTAAGGGAAAAGGCAAATACATTTTAGGTAAAGTAAGCTTTAGGCACTATATGTGAAAAGGAGTAGGAGGGAATGGAGAGACGTTGGATGACCTTTGCTTTCTTATTAACTAGTAACACCCTGATACTAGATGAAGAGATGAGCCTTTCGCACTTGTTTGATCGAGAAGACGATCATTTTTCTTCACAGTTTACAATGAAGTGGTGTAAATGGAGCGAAAGTTGTAAATTTGAGGAAGAGACCCCTAATAAAGAGCAAAGAATCATCTTCACAAACCCGATTAAAGCATGGGCCTTTCAACATCGTAAGTGTAACGTCATAAATCACTTAAAGAAAACTGAGACAAGACAGTTAGTTACCGCTTTGGACTCTCCTATTCTGAAATCACAGGAAAGTAACAATTAGACACTGAGACACTTAAAAAGCATTGTAGAGAAAATCTACGATGCTTTTTGCATGTATGGATATTACTTATCTAATTCGTTATTAGAAAAATAAGAGCACCATTTAGGCGCTCTTATTTGTGGAATTCATATAATATGCACCAGCGTTTTTGAATAAGTGTGGTGAAGTTGTAAATAAAAGGATTAGTAGTACTGTACATAGCGTGAAAGAAGCAAGCATTGTACTACCGTTCACGATCAATGAATATAGGACAGCAGATTGACCTTTCGGTGCATATTGTCCCCAGAAGATAATCCCGGCAATAAAGTGACAGAAGTAACGTGCAAAGCTACCAACGAATGTAGCAAGGATCATATAACCAAGTACTTTTTTCCCTTGGTTACTTTTTGATGAAGGTTTGTCTTTGCGGCTGCCAAGATCAGATTGTTCATTACTAGTGCTATATGTTCCGAGTGCTTTTTGAATTGGACGATGGAATAAACCAGCAAAGCCGATAAAAGCAAATGCAATGAAGTATTCAATGAATGCTTGCGTAGGCGTTAAAATAGAAGCATCGCCGACTACGATTTGTAATAGTCCCCAAATTAAGCCGCCTAAGAAAGCCATTTTGAATCCCCAGCGGTAAGCGATAATAAAAATAGGAATCATAGCAAATGAAATGGAACCGCCTGTTGGAATTTTAATTGATAGTGGTAAGATATCGATGATCAAGGCGAAGGCTGCAAGGATTGCAGATTCAATCATCGCTTGTAAATTGGTGTTACGCATTTTGTTATTCCCCCTAAATCTAAATTGCACAAAAAAGAATAATGTACCATAGGGAGAGATGAAATACGTGAATAGAAAATAATGAGGTATATGTATTTCGACGTTTGCACAATTCCTACGTTAGCATTAACTAACAGGTTCTAAGGGTCGGAACGAAGTGTTCCCTCTCAGCAACGAGGCTCCCCCTGTGATAACGAGATTCTTTATTTGCTAGGTTCATTGTAATCGAAATGGATAAGAATGACAAATGTATATTAAAAAACCGACATAACCCCCCTCTTTTAGATGGGAGAGAGCATCTGGCCATGCATAGAAGCGGTCAGGGCCTTTTTCTGCCACATGCGAAGTAAAAACAGAAAGAGCAAACGAGTGTAGGTTACTTTGTATTCTGCATAG
>NZ_JBALQK010000140.1:0-9396 GCF_036965845.1 Bacillus sp. JJ1127
CAAACGAGTGTAGGTGACTTTGTATTCTGCATAGCAGAGATTTAGATGTCGAAAAATTAAAATGGATTTATATAGTTCGGATTTTCATCCATTTTTCTTAAACAATCTTCATAAAGGACCTCTCTGTGTTCCTATCTTATTAATCACGAAAGCTTAACTCTATCACCAATACCCCAAATTTCGTTACTATATTGTAAAATCGTACGATCGCTCGCAAAATGGCCTGATTGTGCAATGTTTAAAATAGACATTTCTAGCCACTTTCTTCTGTTTTCATATGCTCTTCCTACATCTTCTTGCCTTTCTGCATATGGGCTAAAATCACGAAGGACAAAGTACTCGTCATTTTGAATGACAAGAGAGTCGTAAATAACCTCAAATTCAGCCCCAGCATTTGTAAAAAATCCATTCGTTAACTGATCAACCACTTTTTTAATGTACATATTATGATGGTAGTAATCATTTGCATGATAGCCACCATTTTGGTAATAATGAAGCACTTCTTCTGCTGTTAACCCGAAAATGAAGCAGGCATCATCGCCTACCCTGTCCTTTATTTCAATATTTGCACCATCTAGCGTTCCAAGTGTAACTGCACCGTTCATCATAAATTTCATATTTCCTGTTCCCGACGCTTCCTTACTCGCTGTTGAGATTTGCTCACTTACATCTGCCGCTGGGAAAATATCTTCCGCTAGGGAAACCCGATAGTTTTCTAGAAAGATAACCTTCATATATTGACTTACATACGGATCATCATTTACCTTTCTAGCAAGTTCGCTTATTAATTTAATAATCTTTTTCGCGTAATAATAACCCGGCGATGCTTTCGCCCCGAAAATAAATGTACGTGGATAAAACGAAAAGCTAGAATCCTCTTTTAAACGATTATACAAATATAAAATATGTAACACGTTTAATAGCTGCCTTTTGTAGGCATGCAATCGTTTTACTTGTACATCAAAAATGGAATTTGGGTCAACAATAATCCCCATTTTATTGTGAATGCGCTCTGTCAAAATCTGTTTACGCTCCTGCTTTACAGCCTGCAACTTGTCAAGAAACGCCGCATCCTGTTTAAAATTTTGCAGTAATTGCAACTGACTCGGCTGCTTCTTCCACTCCGTTCCAATTGCTTCTGAGATGAGATTCGTAAGCTGCGGGTTTGCCTTCATAAGCCAGCGCCGATGGGCAATCCCATTTGTTTTATTATTAAATTTGTCTGGGTAAAACTCATAAAATAATCGCATTTCACGTTGTTTCAAAATTTCCGTATGAATTTTAGCAACACCATTTACACTATAACTTCCGACGATTGCTAAATGCGCCATTTTCACAAGATCATGCGCGATAATAGCCATGTCTTCAATTCGCTTCCACTCATACGGATACCGCTCCCAAAGCTCGTGACAAAAACGCTCATTAATCTCTTCAATAATCATATAAATGCGTGGTAATAACGGTCTAAAAATGTGAATAGGCCACTTCTCAAGCGCCTCTGATAATGTCGTATGATTCGTATAAGAAATCGTCTGAGTTGTAATATTCCATGCCTCTTCCCAAGCGAGCTTTTCTTCATCTAGTAAAATACGCATAAGCTCTGGAATTGCTAGAACCGGATGCGTATCGTTAATATGAATCGCAATTTTCTCATGTAAATTGCGAAGCGTTCCATTTCGCTCTCTCTGCATACGAACAATGTTTTGTAAACTTGCCGATACAAGAAAATACTGCTGCTTTAAACGTAGTATTTTCCCTTCATCATGTGTATCATCTGGGTATAAAAATTCTGAAACCACTTCTGTATCGCGTTTATATTTCAAAACATTTTTACAGTTTTGCGGGAAAGGAACTGGCTCTGCATTCCAAAGTCTGAGTGTATTCACGGTATCTGTTTCATACCCAATAACGGGAACGTCATATGGAACTGCCATGATCACTTCTGCATCCGTATGACGAAATTCGAGGCGGCCATTTATTTCTATTGGCTCTACATCTCCAAAGTAGCTCACTTCTACCGCTTGATCATACCTTCTTACTTCCCATACATTTTCATGAAGGAGCCATTGTTCTGGTAGTTCTACTTGATATCCATCAACAATTTTTTGATCAAATAAGCCATGCTTATACCGAATGCCATATCCATGTCCAGGAAGATTTAAAGATGCAAGTGAATCGAGAAAACAAGCCGCTAAGCGACCTAGCCCTCCGTTTCCAAGACCTGCATCCGCTTCACTTTCTTCTAATTCTTTTAATGAAATACCAAGCTCAGAAAGCCCTTGTTCACATACATCTCGAATTCCTAAATTGAGCATGTTACTTCCAAGTAAACGCCCAAGTAAAAATTCAATTGATAAGTAATACATTTGCTTTTGATTTCCAGCTCGGTACCTTTCATTCGTTGCAATCCAATCCTGATTTATATACTCACGTACCATATGACCAAGTGTATTATACTGATCTCGACTTGTAGAATCTTTGAAACTCTTCCCATACATCGTTTCTAGTTTTTCTAAAAAAGCTGCTTTAAAGCTTTCCACATGAGTAAACATTTTTTCACCACCTAAGAGTGTTTCAGCAAACTGCTATATAGCTCCTTATATGCAAGCGCGGACGTTTTCCAGCTGTAATCTGCTGTCATCGCTTGTTTTACAAGCTGGTTCCATACTGGCTCATTATGATAATAATGAAGTGCACGACGAATCGTATGTAACATGTCATGCGCATTAAAATTTGTAAAGGTGAAGCCATTTCCAGATGCAGTCTCCTCATTATAAGACTGCACCGTGTCATTCAATCCCCCTGTTTCTCTTACGATTGGGATTGCGCCGTATGCTAATGCAATGAGTTGTCCGAGTCCGCATGGTTCAAACAATGATGGCATTAAAAATAAATCACTGCCCGCATATACTTGATGCGCCAACTCTTCATTAAATCCAATGTATACCTTTACTTTTTCTGGATATTCATATGCCATCCATTCAAAAAATTGCTCATACTCAGAATCCCCTGATCCTAAAATGATGCATTGTACATCCTCTTCCATGATTTCACGGAAGACAGCACGTACTAGATCCAGCCCCTTTTGCTTTGTTAATCGCGTTACCATCGAAATAATTGGTGTATCTTCTTTTTCCGGCAAACCAAAATAACGCTGTAAGGCACGCTTATTATCTTGTTTTTCATATAATGACTCTGCATCATACTGAGCAGTAATATAAGGGTCTGTTAGCGGGTTGTACACGCTCGTATCAATCCCATTTACAATGCCGCTCAGCTTATCATTATATTTGCGTAATAAGCCATCTAGCTTTTCACCAAAAAATTCATATTGAATTTCTTCTTTATACGTCGGACTGACCGCTGTAATACGATCTGAAGCGATGATACCGCCTTTCATAAAATTAACATTTCCATAGAACTCAAGCTGTTCGCTATGGAAATATTCATCACCAAGCTCAAGTAAATCATGCATAACCTCGCGGGGAAATACACCTTGGAACTGCAAATTATGAATGGTATAAACCGTTTTAATATGTTTATATAACGGGTTGTCCCCATACTTTTCACGCAGTAAGAAATTTGCCATTGCGGTATGCCAATCATGGCTGTGTAAAATATCCACTTCAAAATCAAGATGCGGGATACATTCTAATACAGCTCTCGAAAAGAAAGAAAAGCGTTCTCCATCATCATAATGACCATAGAGCGAATCTCTTTTAAAATAGTATTCGTTGTCGATTAAATAATACGTAATCCCGTCCTGCTCACCTTTCAAAATTCCGCAGTATTGATTTCGCCAACCGAGCTGAACATTGATTACTTTATGAAGCGTACATGCTTCTCGTAAATGCGCAGGGATAAGACTATAGTTTGGAAGTATAATGCGAACGTTTACTCCTAATTTCTTCAACTCTTTTGGAAGTGCACCTGCTACATCTGCTAAACCTCCGGATTTAATAAACGGTACGCATTCTGATACTGCAAATAAAATATTCACGTGTTATTCCACTGCCTGAAAAGCGTATACGCCGATAGCCGCCCTTCTAACAGCTTCCTCCCTTCGAGTTTTTGATTCGTTATATTTATGAGTAGATGAATCCCTATCAAATAGGGATTCATCTTTTAGAATATTTGAGAATAACTATTGATTGTGTGATTTTGGACACTACCTTTTTCCACAACGTACGGTTTATCAGGTGTTCCTGTTAAAATCACACCATCCTCAATTTTAACATCCTTATCAATAATAACGCCGTCTAGTATACAATTATCTCCAATTTGGCTCTTTTGCATAATAATACTGTTTCGAATGACAGAACCTTTTCCAACCTTTACAGAGCGAAATACAACACTATTGTCTACTTTTCCTGCAATCATACTACCGTTTGCAATTATTGTATTTGTCACCCTAGCACCTTTCATATAGCGCGTTGGTGGTTCATCTTTTACTTTTGTAAAAATAGGGGCTTCCTTCGTAAATAATTGTTTCCAAATTGAAGGCTGCAAAATTTCTAAGCTATGTTTATAATAGCTTTCAATTGAATCGATTACCGCTACATATCCTGTATGTTCATATGTAGTAATACATAGCGATTCTCCTCGTTTCTCCTTGACTATATCAAATAAACTATAGTGTTCCATATCTTTATATGTTTCAAATAAATCTAATAATAATTGTTTCTTAAGTACATATGTTTGCAGTGAAACACCTTTATGACATACCTCAGTGACATCTGCTTTCGTATGTATATGTCTCTCTAATACCTTTTGAAAATTCAAGGCGGTAACAAGATGGCTATTTGTAATGACTACATACTCCTCTCTGCTGCGCAGGAAATAATCAATATGTCTTCGGAAATGAGCAAAGGAACCAAACTCATCTTGATCGCATTGACAATTCGGAGGAAATAAAAATAAACCGTCACGTTTTCTATCCAAATCCCATTGTTTTCCTGATCCGAGATGATCCATCAAGGAGCGATTTTTATGACTTGTAAAAATCGCTACACTATGAATATGGGAATGAACCATATTAGAAAGCATGAAATCAATGAGACGATACCGCCCTCCAAATGGCAGTGCCGCCAGTGAACGATGCCCAGTTACTTTCTTTAAGGAAGGAAAACTTCCTGTTGCATTAATAATTCCTAACATTGTTTCTCCCATTCATTTCATCCCCTTCGTCTATTTTCCCTCTGCAATTAATACGATATCATCCGTATTTTTCTCTGACCGAACAACCATGCCATCTTCAATTACCATACCTGATCCAACAATTGCTTTTTCAATTACAACATTTTTACCAATGTGAGCTCCTGGCATAACGACTGAATCTATTACTTTACTTCCTTCTCCTACTGTTACACCTTGGAATAAAACGGAATGCTTCACTTCCCCTTCAATAACACATCCCTCATTTATTAATGATTCCTCCACTTTTGCCGCTTCAGAAATAAACTGTGGTGGCTCATTTGGATTGACAGAATAAACGCGCCATTCATGATCATTTAACCGTAGTAAAGACTCATCACGAAGCAAATCCATATTTGCTTCCCATAGGCTCTTGACCGTTCCAACATCTTTCCAATACCCTTGGAATGGATAAGCAATTAATTTCTTTCCTTCATCTAATAAAAGCGGGAGGACATCTTTTCCAAAATCATTACTAGACTCTGGATTTCGCGCATCCATCTCTAAATATTCTTTTAAAATTTCCCAATTAAAAATATAAATTCCCATTGAAGCTAAATTGCTTTTTGGAAACTGTGGCTTCTCTTCAAATTCAACAATTTCCATCTCTTCGTTCGTATTCATAATACCAAATCGACTTGCTTCTTCCCAAGGTACTTCAATAACCGAAATCGAAACATCTGCTTCTTTTTCAATATGGAAATCTAGCATTTTACTGTAATCCATTTTATAAATGTGATCTCCTGACAAAATCAGAACATATTCTGGATCATACTGCCGTAAAAAGTTTAAGTTTTGATAAATTGCACTTGCTGTTCCCGTATACCATTTCACCCCAGAGGACTCTGCATAAGGAGGTAGCACGGTTACTCCCCCGTTCACACGGTCTAAATCCCACGCATTCCCAATCCCAATATAATTGTGGAGCTCTAATGGCTGATACTGCGTTAAAATCCCCACTGTTTCAATCCCAGAATTCGAGCAGTTGCTTAATGTAAAATCAATGATTCTATACTTACCGCCAAAAGGAACAGCTGGCTTTGCTAAATTTTTTGTTAAAGCACTCAAACGACTACCTTTTCCCCCTGCTAGTAACATTGCTACGCACGTCTGCTTTTGAACCATCTTGTTTTTTACTCCCCTTTCTCGTCTTCACTGGCCGTAAAATGGATATGCCAAATGGTGGAATTGTGATTTCTACATGAGCAGACTGACTATGATATGGCTCTAGCATTGTTTTTAGGCGCTTTTTATTTACCTGTCCGGAACCGCCATACATTGCTGCATCACTATTTAAAATCTCGTTATAATACGTGAACTCTGGTACACCTACTTTATAGTTTTCGTACACCACATTGGTAAAATTACATACCACGACAAGGATATCTTCTTCCTTATCTCCTTTACGAATAAATGAGAAAATACTTTGTTCTTTATTATTAGCATCAATCCACTGAAATCCCTCCTGCGAATGATCGAGCTGCCAAAGTGGTTTAGAGCGCTTATACAATGCTATGAGCTCTTTAAAGTAATCATGCATATAACGATGCATTTCAAATTCATGTAAATTCCAATCTAAATCCTCAAGATCTTTCCACTCATCAAATTGACCAAATTCACCACCCATAAAGAGCAGCTTCTTGCCTGGATGCGTAAAGAAATATCCATATAATAAACGCAGCTGTGCAAACTTTTCCCAGTAGTCTCCTGGCATTTTATTTAACAATGATTTTTTTCCATGAACAACTTCATCGTGAGATAGTGGCAATATAAAGTTTTCGGAGTAAGCATACAGCAAAGAAAATGTCATTTTCTCATGAATATATTTCCGGTATTCTGGTGCACACTCCATATATTTCAATACATCATTCATCCAGCCCATATTCCACTTATAATTAAATCCTAGTCCGCCCTCATACGTTGGAGCCGTTACAAGCGGCCAAGCTGTCGAATCTTCTGCAGTCATTAAAAATTCTGCATCCTCTGCAAATACTGCCTCATTTAACTCTCGCAAAAAGGAAACTGCATATTCATTACTTTGCTGCTTTCCTTCCTTCTCCCAATACAACATATTAGCAACCGCATCGACACGAAAACCGTCAATATGGTAATATTTCATCCAAAACAGTGCATTTGAAATTAAAAAGTTTCGAACTTCTCGCTTTCCCAAATCAAAGTTCACTGTTCCCCACACGCGATTTTCCTGTACATCCAAATCTTTATATTCATAGGTCGGCGCTCCATCAAATAAATACAAACCGTGAGCATCTTTGCAAAAGTGCCCCGGTACCCAATCTAAAATGACACCGATTCCATATTTATGACATTTATCGACAAAATACATAAAATCATGAGGCGTACCAAATCGGCTTGTGACCGCATAATATCCAGTTCCCTGATATCCCCAGGAACGATCATACGGATGTTCAACAAGCGGCATAATTTCAATATGAGTAAATTGATGCTCCGCCACATAAGGAATAAACTCATCTGCCATCTCTCGATACGAGTACAGAGAGCCGTCTTCTTTCTTTTTCCATGAACCAAAATGTAATTCATAAACAGCCATTGCTTCCTTATAAATCGGCTTCCGCTTCTTCTTCCGAAACCAATTCTGATCATTCCATTCATATCCTCTTATATCAAAAATAGCCGATGCCGTATTTGGTCTCACTTCTGCATATGTACCGTAAGGATCTGCTTTCAAAATAATCTCACCATCTAAAGTCTCAATCGCATACTTATATATTTCTTGCTCCCCTAACTGTGGGATAAACAACGACCAAATACCCTCTTCTGTCATTTTTCGCATCTTATGTTGCCCATTATTCCAATTATTGAAATCTCCAACAACACTTATATTTTTTGCATGAGGAGCCCATACAGTAAAACGCACGCCTTGTACCTCTCTCTCTCTTACAAGGTGTGCTCCAAATATGTTATAGCTCTCATAACATCCTTCTGTATGAAATTCAGACATTCTTTCTTCTATGCAATTTGTTACATCCAATATGTTCACCTCACTAAGATGACAGAATTTTTAATACCTTTAAACTTTCGCTAAATAACTGAAATATCCTTGTGACATTTTAAATAAATATACGTTTTTCCACGGAAATTAAAGGTAATACTTAAAATTTTGATAAAATATATCGAATTTTGACGAATATTCATTGAAAACGGTTTATTTTCACATAATAAATTTATTTGTAACCATATAATAAAAAACCACTCTATGTTTGAATAGAGTGGTTTTCCTATAAACAATCCTTCTCCAAGAAAAGGGGGTGTATATTTGGGGATATACAAGGGAACTGGAAAAGGAATTTATATGAATTTATATAAAGATTCAGAAGCAGGAAGCAGTTTCCTACCTCTGAATGACTTATCAGTTATCTTATAGTACTGGTGCCATTGTTTCTTTTAATACTTTTACAGAGTGAGCGAATTTCGCTTTTTCTTCTTCATTTAACTCAAGCTCAACGATTTCACGTACACCTTCGCGGTTAATAACAGCTGGAACACCTACATAAGCATCTTTCTCACCGTATTGACCTTCAAGGTATGCAGATACAGTTAGTACGCTGTTCTCGTTGTTTAAGATTGCTTTTGTTACACGAAGTAGTGACATACCGATGCCGTAGTAAGTTGCACCTTTACGCTCGATAATGTGATAAGCAGCATCGCGTACATTGATAAAGATTTTATCTAAATCTTCTTTGTTATACTGTTCGTTATTCGCTAAAATTGTTTCTAGCTTTTGTACACCTACAGTAGCGTGGCTCCATACTGGAAGTTCAGTATCACCGTGTTCACCAATGATGTATGCATGAACGTTACGTGGATCTACATCTAGGTAGTCACCTAACATATAGCGGAAACGAGCAGAATCTAAAGTTGTACCAGAACCGATTACACGCTCTTTTGGTAATCCAGATTCTTTCCAAGTTACATAAGTTAAAATATCAACTGGGTTAGTTGCGATTAAGAAAATCCCATCAAATCCGCTGTCCATAATACCGCGTACGATTTGTTTAAAGATTTTTGTATTTTTCTCAACTAAATCTAAACGAGTCTCACCTGGCTTTTGTGGTAATCCAGCAGTAATAACAACAAGATCTGCATCTTTACAATCTGCATAACTACCTTTCCAAACCTTTGTTGGTGCTGGAGCAAATGGTACCGCATGGCTTAAGTCCATTG
>NZ_JBALQK010000140.1:9463-9915 GCF_036965845.1 Bacillus sp. JJ1127
GCATGGCTTAAGTCCATTGCTTCCCCTTCTGCTTTTGCTTCGTTTACATCGACAAGTACAAATTCCTCAGCTACACCTTGGTTAATCATTGAGTAAGCATAACTACAACCTACAGCACCTGTTCCTACTAATACTACACGATTGATACCTTTTTTCATGATAATTCCCCTCTCTATTGTTTACATTTATTATTATTATTAATGTTGTTTAAGTAATTAATTAAAGTACTAATTTAATGTTGTTTAACTTCCTTACATTCATATTGTAGCATAAGTTATTGTGAATTCATTCACAAATTATGACCTATTTGTGAACTTTTTCACAGACAGTATAAAGTTATAATGGTGGGGGTGGAATCCATCTCAATGGAAGCCTTTTCTTTAGATTGTGAATAAAAATAATGTGATTTCAGTATTTCATTTTATCAATAAGCTATATTATATAATAAAAAT
>NZ_JBALQK010000140.1:10117-12944 GCF_036965845.1 Bacillus sp. JJ1127
GTCGAAAAATTAAAATGGACTTATATAGTGTAAAATTAGACTTAACGGTCGGTTTATAATTTATTATGGGAGTGAATCGTATGAAAGATCACATCATAACTTTACAAGACAGGCGCAAGTTAGCCTATATTGAATATGGTAAAACAAACGGCCTACCAGTCATGCTATTCCACGGTACAGCCGACACTTTATCGTCAATAGAAGAAATAAAAAAAGTAGCCTTAGCTACTCCTCGTGTAACAACCCATTATATGAAAGATGCAGGACATTTCTTACCTGATGATCCCCACAGATGGGAATCTATTTTACAAACAATTATTCATGATACAAATGGGACAAACGAATCCGATATATCATTTCATACTTCCATTTGATCCATTATGATCAAAATCAAGGCAGCTGCAATATCTATCCCGGTTAAAATAGCGAAATAAACTCCATCTACTTTTAATATGAGCGAAGCAATAGGAAATAAAATTGTCTCTAATCCAAATAAGATGACTACTACTGCTATACGCTTTGCTAGCAATACTTCATTCTTTGGATGGAATATTGTATTGTAACCAGCTATGAAAGGAGTTTTTCGCTTTCTCAACATACTCATACCAATCCATATAAAGAAACAGCCTGCTAAAACGAAAAGTAACACTTGGATAGACATAGATTATATCGCCCCCATTATTCCTATTCACACTTATATTTTAGCATTTTTTCCTGTTCAACCGAAAATAAGCTTTTTTGGACTGTACAAAATTATATATCAGACAAAAGTGATTAGATCCGCCTTTGCCTAATACAGTAGCTTTTACATCGAACGTTTCAAAAAGCAAAAAGTATTTATATACATAGGCTCTGTTAAAGTAAATTGTTAATGAACGATATCTAAAAAACCACCCAAACTATATTAGGTGATTTTTTCTTTGACTCTTTTCACAAATATTGTTGTTTTATCGGAATAATTATCGGACTATGCCACCGTTGTATCTCAATTCATATACCTTTTCATCACCTATGAGGATGATTTCTTTCCCGTGAAAACAGTCAAGAGTTCCTTCATACTCATTCTTGAAAATATATGTACCTGATTCATAGTAATTTGGACCACGATAGATAGAATTTGTATCAACTAACCTTAACGCTTGGCGAAGGAACCTATAAATCGGACCAATAATATCCCAATCTGCGTTTGGGATGGTGACACCACCTGAATAGACCATTGACCAGATTGGACGATTCTCAAACTCCACCGTTTCTTGCCCGATAAAAAAAGCTGAACCATAGTAAATATCCCGATAAGAATAATCACCACTACAGTATTCAAGTTGTTTTGAACCGTTTAATAATGGCTCAACCGATGCATCATCTCCCTGGGATGCATATGTATTTCTTTTAGCTTCTACAAGGAATTTGGTGAGTAATTCATGATTGATTGACATAATAATCCTCCATTACGATGCAATTCTAATAACTTATAAAAAAGAGGTGCTTATTTACGAATTTCTAAACAAAGTCTGCTTTCACTTAAACAGAATATTCATTGCATACAAAAAAGAGATAGCGGATTATGCTATCTCTTTTAATATGACCCGTACGGGATTCGAACCCGTGTTACCGCCGTGAAAGGGCGGTGTCTTAACCACTTGACCAACGGGCCAATTTCTGGCAGAGAAGAAGGGATTCGAACCCTCGCACCGCGTTAGCGATCTACTCCCTTAGCAGGGGAGCCCCTTGAGCCACTTGGGTACTTCTCTATAATGGCTCCGCAGGTAGGACTCGAACCTACGACCGATCGGTTAACAGCCGATAGCTCTACCACTGAGCTACTGCGGAATAATGGTGGGCCTAAATGGAATCGAACCATCGACCTCACGCTTATCAGGCGTGCGCTCTAACCAGCTGAGCTATAGGCCCCCAATAGAAAAAGCGGGTGAAGAGAATCGAACTCTCGACCAGAGCTTGGAAGGCTCTTGTTTTACCACTAAACTACACCCGCATAAAATTGTAAATGGTGAGCCATGAAGGACTCGAACCTTCGACCCTCTGATTAAAAGTCAGATGCTCTACCAACTGAGCTAATGGCTCATTTTGAAAGTGGTGCCGGCTAGAGGACTTGAACCCCCAACCTACTGATTACAAGTCAGTTGCTCTACCAATTGAGCTAAGCCGGCTTGCTATTTCAAAATGGTGGCTCGGGACGGAATCGAACCGCCGACACGAGGATTTTCAGTCCTCTGCTCTACCGACTGAGCTACCGAGCCTTTATATAAATGGCGGTCCCGACCGGGGTCGAACCGGCGATCTCCTGCGTGACAGGCAGGCATGTTAACCACTACACCACGGGACCATTTGGTTGCGGGGACAGGATTTGAACCTGCGACCTTCGGGTTATGAGCCCGACGAGCTACCAGACTGCTCCACCCCGCGACGATATAATATTATTTTAAAAATGGAGGAGGTAGAGGGATTCGAACCCCCGCGCGACTCTCGCCGCCTGTCGGTTTTCAAGACCGATCCCTTCAGCCAGACTTGGGTATACCTCCAGGGAATTTACTTCAAATGGTGGACCTTGTAGGACTCGAACCTACGACCGGACGGTTATGAGCCGTCTGCTCTAACCAGCTGAGCTAAAGGTCCTTTATGGTAGCGGCGGAGGGGATCGAACCCCCGACCTCACGGGTATGAACCGTACGCTCTAGCCAGCTGAGCTACACCGCCATAAGTATTTAAATAAGTGGAGCCTAGCGGGATCGAACCGCTGACCTCCTGCGTGCAAGGCAGGCGCTCTCCCAGCTGAGCTAAGGCCCCGTATTTAAAGATATCGGGAAGA
>NZ_JBALQK010000141.1:0-4050 GCF_036965845.1 Bacillus sp. JJ1127
TAAAATAGATTTATATAATGGTCACTTTCTGACGAGATATCGTCTATAATTTATATACCAATAAGAATTTACATACTATACGGTATATTAATACTATATAACTTGTCAAGAAAAGGAGGAGTACGATGAACCGACGAAGATTAACCCAAGAGGAGAGGAAGAAAGAAACACGACAATTACTCTTGGAATCAGCTTTTGAAACTTTTGCCAAATTAGGATTTCATGGAGCTTCTGTTGATAAGATTGCAGAACATGCTGGATTTAGTAAAGGAGCTGTTTATGCTCATTTTCATACGAAAGAAGATCTCTTCTTAGCCATAGTAGAACAACAAATGAATTTATATGTGCGGAACATCCGTCAAGTAATAGGACAGCAGCAGTCATTATCACATTTTATTGAAACGATGGATGAGTATTTTGATTCGGTTAGACAGCAAACTCACACATGGAGTATGCTTAGCATGGAATTTCTTCTATATGCAATGCGTGAAGAATCCGTACGCCATAAATGGTCTAACATGGTAACTGAAGCGGTAAAACAAATTTCTAAATCAATTGAGAGTTTACTATTGAAGGAGAATTACAAATCTACTTTATCTACCGAAGAAATAGCGTGGACCATGCTGTCGTTAGAAAATGGCATGTCTATATTTTATTACATTAGTCAAAATCACATACCCCTTGATTTATATGGAAAAGCACTACAAAACATGCTCCTATCCTCCCACCAGGAAGATTAGAAAATTCTCTAATCCAAGCCAATTTAAAATATACAAATCAAAAACTATTTACACAACAAAACACACTCCAAACAGATCTATTTGGAATGTGTTTTGTTACTAATTTTTCTTGGTCGTGCTTGTGAGGTACTTATAATCAAATCTTATAAAATAGACGAAGAATTCTCTGTTATAATTTCTAACTTCTCTCCATCTTCTTTTATTTTGGCATCTTTTACCTCTCCTGTATCAACTATAATACTCTTTTCAGATGTCGAATGTAATTTAATATCTTGTCCTATTGTTTTTACATGAATTTCATTTATATTTTTAGCAGCAAACTTTTTGGAGACTGTTGCTTCATTTTTGTTTGCATCACAAGCTACTAAATTCAAAGTCATGACACTTATAAATGAAAACAAATACATTTTCTCTTTTATATTCTTCATTCCATCACTCCTCTTGGCCACTCACTTGAATATTAACCATACTCTCCCTGTTTGTTGCGCTTGTCCGATTAATGCGATACATAGTAGTAAAACAGATAACATACTATACAAACTTGCGTGTGATGTTGATATCCCTAAGAAATCTAGATACGGAAGATGATTTACTGGGCCTAAATACCATAAGAGTATATACAGTACTTCAAATAACTTACGTGTCCTACTCCATACACCAAGTGCCAATGCGAGTGTGGAGATGAATACTATGCCACTAAGCCAAGAAAGCAAAAATGAAATATCTTCAATTAATATAAATTGAATGATAAGACCACTGGAGATGATACCCCCTACTATAATCCCTGAAATCCACGTCGCAAAAAACTTATACAAAGGAGAACAACTTGAATAAATAATTTGATTTGTCCTATAAAACCGTTCTCTAGTTGCCATTTGTGACCAAATTGCAATTGGCCAAATTATAATAATAGGTAGCCATCCTTTTGATATATCTACCGGACATATCAATCCAAATGCTATAAGCCCAATCGCAATTACATACCACCAAATCGTAAACCCTTTTAACATAATCGATAGCTCCGCTTTAATTAAACGAAACATACTAATGCTCTTTGTTTTCGTTATAGAAGTGAATGTAAAAGAGTTATGATTTTGTTCATTCACAGCGATCCTTTTCTTATTCTCCTCAAACCCTCTTACCTTTTCCTTTACTTTAGTAAATGTACGAAATCTATTAAACACAAGGGACGTTAGCCAAAGTAGTAACATCGCCATTCCAATCCAAACCAAACTTGTTACAAGTATTTCGGCATTCCAGGTCAATCCATCCCAATGAAATGTTTTAATCTTTCCCTCTACCGGGTTATACCCGAATCCTCCACCATTTGTTCCTCTTAAAAATTCATATTCTCTCATTGCATCATGTATCATATCAGAACGAATGATTCCTAAACCAAATACATCTAAATAACGATTTGGCATTTCAAACGACATAATCGCTAATAACACCCACAAGAAAAAGAACACAATATTACCTACTACACCTTTTAAACCAGGAAACACATCAAAAAAAGTTGTGAATGCCGCTAGAAGCAATAACGAAGGAAATACAATATAAAAGAGTGGATATAAATAACCACCTAATTGAAACGAAAGGTCTTCCCCACGTATAAATTGCATCACCATAAAAGCAATAATAAATACCATCTCAATGGCCACTAAAACGATAAAATTAGAAATTGTTTTACTAAAAATATATTGAAATTTACTTATAGGTGAAGCTGCAATCAATTGCCCGACTCCTAACTGTTGATCGTCTGAAATTTGACTTCTTAGCATATAAAAACCAAGCAACCAAATAAATAAAGTAGAAGTCATTGCTCCCATACCACCAAGCCAATTCGAATTATATATTCCTCTAACTCCACCAAGATAAATTATTTCATAGCCTGCTGAAGCTGCTGGCACACAAGCATACCCAAAAAAAATCGTTAATCCAATTACAATTAAAAATGGATAACTTCTCACTTGCCTAATTAAATTGTTTTTAATGAAATAAAATAGATTATATACATTGTTCAATTTTATGCGCTCCTTTCGAGGAAACATAATAAAGATACGCATCTTCAAGAGAGGCTGCGATCATATGCGCTTTAGCACTAGGAGCATTGCTGGAAACGATGCGTGCATGAATTCCATCACTCCGATGAATCGCGCTGCTTACTATGTATTTCTTTTGAACATTATGTAACTCAGAAGCTGGTATAACCCATTCCCATACTTTCCCCTCCACATACTTTAATAGTTGTTCAGGACGCATATGGGCTAATACATTCCCTTTTGATAATAAAGCTATATCACTCGCAATCGATTCAATATCCGTTACAATATGTGTCGATAAAATAACGATTCTATTAGAAGAAAGACTAGATAATAAATTTCTAAACCGAATTCGTTCTTCAGGGTCCAATCCTACTGTCGGCTCATCTACAATCAATAATTTCGGATCATTTAATAGCGCCTGTGCAATTCCAACTCTTTGCCGCATTCCACCTGAATAGCCGCCTAATAGTCGTTTCCGGTCATTCATTAAGTTCAGCGCTTCAAGCAATTCATTGATACGCTTTTTTGAAGAGCTCATTGATAAACCTTTCATCGCTGCTATATACTCTAAAAACTCGACTGCGTTCATATTTGGATATACACCAAAGTCTTGCGGTAAATACCCGAGTTGTGAACGTAACAGCTTCGGTTTCTTTTGAATATTTTCCCCATCCCATATCACACTACCATTCGTCGGTTGTTCAATTGTTGCTAAAATTCTCATAAGTGTAGACTTCCCCGCACCATTCGGGCCTAAGAGTCCTAATACTCCTGGTTTTAAATGTAAACTACAATCATTTAACGCTACTTTCTCTCCGTATTTTTTTGTGACATGGTCAATTATTAATTCCATCACGTTACCTCCTCACCTTATGAAACAAGTGTCATTTTTTAACACTTACGTTTTCTTATTTTCATTGTAGGTGGCGAAAGTAAAATCTAAGTAAAATCTAGAAAAAATTAGTTTAAAATATAAAACTAGTAAACATAATCTCTAAAGCTCAATTTATACATGCTCATAAAAAAAGATTCCGAAACAGATTATATGTAAATCCGTTTCGGAATCTTTTCTGAAAAGAGGCAACGCAATCGAATTTTGCTAGCCCCATCTTCTATCCTCTAAATAAAAAACATCCGAAAATATCATGTACCTCTTTTCCCTCTGCCTTCAACAGAAAAAGATGATATCTCT
The DNA here is from genome assembly GCF_036965845.1 of Bacillus sp. JJ1127. NCBI lineage: Bacteria > Bacillati > Bacillota > Bacilli > Caryophanales > Bacillaceae > Bacillus > Bacillus sp. JJ1127. The sequence continues at coordinate 3,978 of NZ_JBALQK010000141.1, forward strand.
TGATATTTCGGATGTTTTTTGAAGAGCTTCACACTTCAAAATTAGTGAAAAGGTAAAGCTATATAAATCCATT
>NZ_JBALQK010000141.1:4075-11544 GCF_036965845.1 Bacillus sp. JJ1127
ATTTTTCGACATCTAAATCCCTGCTATGCAGAAGAAAAAGTAACCTACACTCGTTTGCTCGTTCTGTTGTTACTTCGCATGTGGCAGAGCTTCTATGCATGGCCGGATGCTCCCTCCCACCTAAAAAGATGGGTTTTATGTCGGTTTTTAATCGATGTATATATAATTTAAATCATTGTTTTGGTAGACTTATAAATCGTCAATCCCCGTTCAAAAAGTAGTTCCATTCATTCCTCATTAAAATAAGTGAATGTTTTCCTTCTTACAAGCTTCACGCATGTCATCAGGCCATACGGACGATTGAACTTCACCGATATGCGCTTTACGTAAGAAGTACATGCACATTCTTGATTGCCCAATACCACCACCAAGTGTTAATGGAAGTACTTCTTCTAAAATTCCCTTATGGAAATCGTAATCACGTTTGAAATCTTCACCCGTCTTTGTTAATTGCTCATCAAGTGATTTGCTATCAACACGAATTCCCATTGATGATAATTCAAATGAAGATTGCAGTACTGGATGCCAGAATAAGATGTCTCCGTTTAATTTCCAATCATCGTAGTCAGCTGCGCGTCCATCATGTTTTTCACCAGAGCGAAGTGCATCACCAATTCCGATAATAAAGACTGCACCATGCTCTTTCGCAATCGCATGCTCACGGTCTTTCGGCGTTAACTCTGGGTATTTATCTTCTAACTCTTGAGATGTGATAAATGCGATATTTTCTGGTAAATACTTACCAAGGAACGGATATTTTTCAAACAAATAATCTTCCAAATCTTTGAATATTCCATAAATTGTTCGTACTGTTTCTTGTAAGTAATCTACTGTACGCCATTCTTTTTGAATAATTTTTTCCCAATCCCATTGGTCAACATAAATTGAATGTGTTGCATCAAGTTCCTCATCGCGGCGAATCGCGTTCATGTTTGTATATAAACCTTCACCAGCTTCGTAACCATATTCATGGAGTGCGAATCGTTTCCATTTCGCTAGTGAATGAACAATTTCTAATTCTTCTCCTGAATGAAGCATATCAAATTCAATTGGACGTTCTACACCATTTAAATGATCGTTTAAACCTGATTTTTTTGTTACGAATAATGGTGCAGATACGCGGAATAATCCAAAACGTTTTGCTAATTGATCCTCAAAAAATGTTTTAACTTCCTTAATTGCGATTTGTGTCTCTCTTACTGTCATTAATGATTGATACATGTTGATTTCCTCCTAAAATGTTTGGATGTAGTGGAAAGAAGCCAACAAAAAAAGCCCTTCTTTCCCAAAAAAACTGGGACGAAAGGCTTTGGTTCCGCGGTACCACCCAAATTAGCAACAGAGGTTGCTCACTTATTCAGTACGGAGATTAAAGAAATCTCGATACTGTTCTTCTTGTAACGGCGAAGTTCCCGGCTAAGTCTACTTTCCCTAAAGGATTTCGGTTAGCGACTCCAGGAGGTTCTTCATAACAGGCTTCGTATCAGGCTCACACCACCCCTGACTCGCTTTGACTACTTCCTACTACTACTCGTCCTTTCATAGTCGTTTTGTTGTCACATCTCTGAAACATTTTATTAATGATTATTCTATACAAAAAAACGAGAAAGTCAACAAAAAGTTTAAAATTATTTTTCAATTCTTTATTTTACAGCTTTATTGATTGTTTGTGTTAATGAAAAACCCTTATCAAATCTACCTCCTCTTTTGTTGTTTTAATTTTAAAAATGATTTACTCACTGTAACCATCATGTATATGACAAGTAGTGTAATTGTCCGAAAAACCGAATCCATTGTATTTCTCATCATTCTCATTTCCTTTGCGATTCTTTTCATATGTAATAACGTTCTACAATTCGAATGAATCTATACAAATTTCGATAATGATCTCATAATGCATCAAATTATTGCCGATTTTATGATATACTATACCATTCAGTTGTTTGTTCTTATCAGTAACTGTTAGGAACAAACATAGTCATAAATCGAGATTATATTTCAAAGGCATTGACTACTATCAAAGTAGATTTTCTATAATAACGGAGTGATCATATGAGTAAAACGAAAGCAAAACCTAAGAAGGGTGTAGGCCAAGGTACAGGAAGTAAAGGCTGGAACCGCTGGCAATCTAGTGCTAAGAAAAAGCAAAACGCGAAACCATATAAAAGTAAAGGCACAAAAAAATAATTAAGGAACACATGTGATTTATTTACTTTACACGAAAAAGAATATAATTATTACAAAAAAGCTATGCTTTCACATTTATGAGAGCATAGCTTTTTATGTTCATGATATTAAATCATAAGAATATCCCGAATTTCTTCCTCGGTAATTGATGATAATTTTCCTTGTCCAGATTCGATAATCTCTGCAATCAAATTCTTCTTGCTCTCTTGCAGTTCATGCATTTTTTCTTCGATTGTACCCTGTGCTACTAACTTAATGACTTGTACAGTATTTTTTTGCCCCATCCGATACGCCCGGTCTGCTGCCTGCTGTTCGGCTGCAGGGTTCCACCATAAATCGTACAATATAACAGTATCCGCTCCCGTTAAATTAAGTCCAGTACCTCCAGCCTTTAAAGAAATAAGGAATAAATCGCCTTCCCCTTCGTTAAACCGATTGCATAACTCTACACGTTCAAGCGCTGGAGTGTTCCCATCTAAATAGAAAAAAGATACAGCTTGTCGGTTCAATTCACGTCCAATAATGGAAAGCATCTTTGTGAATTGTGAAAATATAAGAATCCTCTTCCCTGTACTTCTACATTCCTCTACAATTTCTAGTAGCTGTTCAAATTTAGCTGAACTTCCCTTATAATCATCAACAAACAAACCTGGATGACAACAAATTTGTCGTAGTCTCGTTAAACCAGATAAAATCCTAATTTTATTTTTACGCAACGTATCTTTATCCAAATGTTTTAAAGTTTCTTCTCTTAACTTTGCTAAATAAGCTGCATAAAGCTTCTTCTGATCCGGCAATAGCTCTGATGATTGTAAGTGCTCTATTTTCTCTGGTAACTCATTTAATACATCTTCTTTTAATCTTCTTAATATGAAAGGTTTTACGCGCTTTGCTATGTCTTCACGCCTTAAATCACCGAACTCCTTTCTTCCTGGTAGTAATTCCGGGAAGACGACGTGAAAAATAGACCATAGTTCTTCTAATGAATTTTCTACAGGTGTTCCTGTTAACCCGAAACGGTACTCGGCCTGAATGGTTTTCACTGCTCTTGCAGTTTGCGTCGTATGGTTTTTAAACGCTTGTGCTTCATCAAGAAATAACGTATGAAATGGCTGTGCATATAGTCTTATATCTCTTCGTAATAAAGGATATGACGTAATCACGACATCAAATTTTGTAATATCTTTTAAAAGCTTACGGCGCTCCGTTTGGTTCCCATCTGCAATAACAGCTCTAATATGTGGCGCGAATTTTTTTAACTCAATTAGCCAGTTATAAACGAGCGAAGACGGAGAGACAACTAATATAGGCAGTTTCTTCTCTCGAATTTCAGGTAAAACAGAATCTATAAAAGCAATGCTTTGCAACGTTTTTCCGAGTCCCATATCATCTGCTAAAATGCCCCCAAAACGATAATAAGCGAGTGTTTTCATCCACTCGAATCCATATACTTGATACTCTCTCATTTCTGCATTTAAAGTATTTGGCACAGCAAACTTTAATTTTTTCGGGTTTTGAATATTTTCTACTAACTCTTGAACAGACTCATCTAAACTTAAAACATTTCCTTCTTGTAGTGAATTCATCCATTTCACACTACGAATAAGTGGAACATTTACTTCTTCCCCTTTTAAAAATTCTTTTCGAATACCTGATTCTTTTACAAATTGATTAATTTCATTAAACTCTTTACTCTCCAGTGATAATAGAGCACCACTCGCTAAACGATAATATTTCCGTTTCTCCTCAAGAGCAACTAACACACCTTTAATTTCTGCTTCTGGAATACCTTTTATATCAAAACGGAATGATAACCAATCAATTCTCTCTTTTCTTCTAACTCTTATAAGAGGAGTCGTATTTCCTTTATGTATTCGTAATTTGATCGCCGTTGTCGCATAAATATCAAGTAAACCTTTTAACATTGGAACTACATGATATAAAAAGTTATATTCTGCTTCCTCATTATGCATAAAATATCCGCCTTCAGTTTTAGCAAAGGCACTTTCATTCATAATTTGTAATATTTCTTGTTCTTTTTTCTCATCCCGATGAAGGACAGAAGGTTGCCCATCCTCTTCTAACGGATTAATGACAACATTTCCATATTGAAATTCTAGACCTGCCAATAAACGATTCTTAACTCGATCTAAAAATAATTTCGCTTTCAGAGGTGTTTTTTCAATTCGCTCTGATATGACTTCATCCATTCGAACATTTCCAAGTTTCATTAAACCTGGTACTACCTTTTCTACAAAGTGCTTCATTTTCTCATTTGAAATATGAAATTGATTACTTTGTGCATTACGCATCATTCTTTTTAATTCAACAAGTCGATTACAATCATCCTCATTCAAGCGATATAAGCGCCCTCCAGAAAGAGCATACGCATATGTATCCATTACGTAAACTTGATGTAAACCGCTGATCTGAAGGATATATCCTCCATTTGCACCTTTACTGAACTCAAACTCTATCGGTAATATCTTTTTTGAAACTTGTATGCCATGAAATGATTTCCCATCATACGCAACCGTTACAAATTGAGTAGCGGAAAGCAATGAAAGCATGTAGTCCCATGAAGCAGGTGGAATTAAAATCATACTTTCATCTTGCTCGGAACTTATTTGCAACGATTCTACATACATTTTTTCGTTACGATAAATTTGAATCAATTGTTGAATGACCGCATCTGTTTCTTGTTGAAAACTGTGGACCTCTGGCGTATAAGTAAAATCATTTGAACATATGAAAGACTCTCTTTGTTCCACTTTATTAAGAAACTCTCTAATCTTGTATATAGGGTATAACTTCTCTAACTTTACCTGAATTCCAAATAAAGCTCCCCCATTTCTTGAAACAACTGGCATACAAATAAATTCCACATCAAGTATCTTACGTGTATCAAACCGATGTTGCTTACTTTTCGGACGCAGTGGCTTTTCACCAAATAAATCCAACATCCCGTTCGCGAATTGAACATTTCTAGACATACTATTTGTGGAATCGCTAGAATCTAGTGAGCGTCCAGTTTGCTGAAAGTTATTGACATATAATAATACAGCGGCAATATGTTGGCAGTATGAATGAAAAGAAGCCAGTGAAGGGCAACTACATTTGCCAACAATATCACCATTATCAGCGTTTTCTATTATGACGTGAAAATCTTCGTTCCCTTCTACTGTTGCTTCGCAAATATTTCTTTCAACGTCATAGTTCGTAATATTAACTTTGTTTGTCCTATAATAAGCCTCGCCCTTTTTGTAAGAGGTTTCTCCGCATAACTGTTTAATTATTGTTTTATTTAATGTAAAACTCATTATTTTGACCCTTCCCTAAAACTAAAGATTCACATTCCTAAAGTGATTAAAAACTTTCTCTTATACAACATTTTACATGTTATACGCCTAAATATAAAATAACATAAAAAATACACTACTCATTTGAGAGTAATGTACTTATAAACAGGACGTATATAGATTTACATATAAAGTGAAACTTTAATCAGTGGGGATTTTCTTCATCCCCTACTGATTATTAGCCCTCACCAATCGGACTTTACGGGCAGTTTATCTCCCACCTTACTTCTTTAGAAAAGCGGAAGCGGCTCGCTCAGAATCGCAGGACGTTGGAGCCTCCGACAGAGAGGCGCTTTTTGCCTCGTCCGAGGGGGCGAAACGACCGGAGATTCTAGCCGCTAGAGCTGGACAATGCTTTCTCCCAATTTTGAGGTGGGAGTATTACTGCCCGTTAACGCGGGATAAATTATTGTTTTAAAGAAATTCTCACTCTGAAATTCCTCTTCATTTACAAAATAAGAAAACCTTTTTTATATTGATTCTATTTCCATTAACCTCTTCGCCTCAAAATATAATACTTGTATAAACTTCTTCGTATTAATTCTCGTATGCCCAGAAGTTGCTAGTTCTTCCTTCGTCATTTCTGTCATACGTTTCCGAACAACAGTAAAATCAAAAAACTTCGGAGCATAGCTTTCAAACTTGGGATTCGAAAAGTCTGTTAAGCCAAGGGAAGCTAGATGATTTAAAGATTGATAAATCGCTCTGCGTACCCTTTGTTCTGAGGCTTTTCTTTCTTTATCAATTTCCACTTCTGAGGCCGCTTCTCCTAATTTTTTGACTGTAATATAGTGAAAAATATCTTTCAATGCTGGAAATCCGTATTCAAATGTTTTTTCTTTTTCTTGCCCAAATAAATATTCCAGCATACTAAGGAAATCTTTACTTCCATTCTCTCCAGCAATGCCAAGTTCTGATAATAAATAACGCCCTGAATCCGTTATTTTTTTCTCTTCTTGCACTGGTTCATTTCGAACTTGCGGTTGTTCCCATTGAAAGACGTTATTCAATGATTTTTGAATATCTTGTATGGAGCGTTCCAATCGGATGCGTTCCATCACTTTTCTTACAACTGATACAACTTCAATTTTGTTTAATGGTTTTGTAATATAGTATTCTACCCCAAGCGAATACGCTTCTCCAATTAGCTGTTTCGATTCTACTTGAGAAATCATAATTATTTTTCCTGTAAACGCTGGCAGGATATGACGAACCGTTTCAATCCCATCTCGAATCGGCATTAATAAATCAATAAATAAAATATCTATCTTTTTATAATTTAGCTGATCCGCTTCGATGAAAGCGCCATCTTCCGCTTCTTCCACTACTTCTCCAAGATCACCATCTTCAATGATTTGTGAAAGCATAGAGCGGAATACTTCATCATCATCTACGATATAATAAAACACCTTATTCCCCCTCCCGTACTAAACTTGACTCTGGTAAACAGACAATAAACTTACATCCTCCGCTGTTTTCACTACCTTGGAGCTTCACCTCTCCTCCAAGTTCTGTAGCCATCTCTTTTATATAGGAAAGTCCAATGCCTGTCGATGCTGCCCCTGTTTGATCATATTTCGACGTAAATCCCGGTTTAAATACTAACTCTTTATATTTTGGTAAAATACCAGGTCCATCATCGATTACTTCAAATATCACATTTGTGTCCCTTTTATATGCCTTTATTATAATTGTACCGGTACTCTCGATTGCTTCAACAGCATTTGCAACTAAATTGTTTAAAAGCGACAATACAGTATAAACATGATATTCGGCATGCTCACCTTCTATACTTTTAGAAAATGTTATCTTTTTTCCTAATAGCTGTGCGTACTTCTCGTTTATCCTAACAATCATTTCTGTCAACTCATGACCTTCTATATACTCAGAAAGATTTTTATCTAATAAAAGTTTTGATAATCC
>NZ_JBALQK010000141.1:11589-30262 GCF_036965845.1 Bacillus sp. JJ1127
AAAAATTCTTTGATTATCTTTTTTTATTTCGTGTACTTCCCCAGCAATTTTTAGCGCTTTTTTACTATGCATTTCTATGCTACTTGCATCATCACTCGCTTGTAAATTTCGGTATAATTGATACGCTTCTTGTGTAATTAACTCTGCATTTTGAAGTGTCTTTTTTAAATGAACCGATTCTACATATAAATTAGAAAGATGCATCAACATTTTTTCATTTTCTTTCCGAATTTGTAATTCTTTTAATTTCGTTTCATACAAGTTCATCATATTCAAAAATCCAAGAGCAAAAAAGCTTCGAAAAATAGCGATAATGATGAGCTTATTTACTTCAGAAAAAGTTATTGTCGTACCGAGTACTAAAACATGATAAAAAGCAAGTTCTGACATGCTTGCTATCATCTCAATTGTAATCCCAAGACATCCGATTATAAATGGTTTCTGATGAAATTTATTTACTCTACATAATGAAAACAAACTTCCATAAACAAAATAATAGAAGAAAACTGGATAACGCAAATAAAAAGACTCCGTTACATGAAAAGACCCTTGTAACATCCAATCAAGACAAACTCGAAACCCTACTACAGATAACCCAACAAGTATACCGGCTACTGCAGCTGGTATTTTCCGTAAAAACAATAGCAAAAAGAAAAAAATTGGCGTCCCAAAACTAACACGGAATGTATCATTAAACGGATGAAAATTTAACTCTCCAGCAATCGGAACAACCACCATCAAAATAATTAAAAGGGACATATCTTTCTTCCATAATTGATTCCAACTCAAAGATGCCACTTCCTATTTATGAAATATGTTTGTTCAAAAATTGAACAAGGAAAGCCCGCTTATCATATAAACGGGCTTTCTTTCTATATTCTTACCTTTTCGACTGCTCTAATTTGACGATACACAGGCTGCCACATTGCTTTTTTCACAGCTTCCTTGATATCGTTATCATCAAGTTTCTCACGAGCTACACCTTCAGCAACTGCAACTTTCGCTACTTCAATTGCAACTGCCTCAGAAATGTTACGCAATTCTTCGACTTCTGGAAGAATTGGTGCTCCTGGCTTGCTTGTATCTACCTTGCTTGCGACTGCCTCTGCCGCTGCTGCAAACATACCATCTGTCATTACGCTCGCACGAACAACAATTGTTCCAAGACCAAGACCTGGGAAGATAAGTGCATTATTTGATTGCCCGATTACATATGTTACACCATTATATGTAACTGGTTCAAATGGACTTCCTGTTGCCACTAGCGCTCGTCCTTCTGTCCAATGGATTAAATCTACTGGTTTTGCTTCTGCAAGCGGTGTTGGATTAGACATTGGTAAAATAATAGGTCTATCTACATGAGAAGCCATTTCCTTTACAATCTCCTCTGTAAATGCACCTGCTACTGTTGATGTACCAATTAAAATTGTTGGCCTTACATGTTTCACAACTTCTGCAAGTCCAATCACTTCGCTTTGTTTCCATTGATTCACTTCAGATTCCTTACGTGCATATGGACGTTGGAAATCAAGAAGATCTTCCATATTATCTGTAAGTAAACCGTTACGATCAATACACCAAAAACGCTCGTTTGCTTCTTTCTCCGATAATCCTGCGCGAATCATCGCATCTCGCACTTGATCGGTAATTCCGATTCCAGCCGTACCAGAACCAAAGATAACAACGCGGTGTTCACAAAGCGGGACACTTGAAGCTTCCACGGCTGATAATACTGCAGCAAGTGAAACTGCACCTGTACCCTGAATATCATCATTAAACGTACATATGTCATGACGGTATTTATCTAAAATTTTGCGTGCATTACGTGAACTAAAGTCTTCCCAATGTAAAAGTGCTTTCGGGAACTTATTGCCTACCGCTTGTACAAATGTATCAATAAATTCATCGTAAGCTTCACCAGTTACACGCGGATGACGGTTTCCAATATAAAACGGATTATTTAATAAATCCTCTCGGTTCGTTCCTACATCTAAAATAACAGGTAATACACGACTAGGATCGATTCCAACTGCTGCCGTATAAACAGCTAACTTTCCGATAGCGATATTAATACCACCAACGCCCCAGTCACCAATTCCTAGTATTCCTTCTCCATCTGTTACAACGACTAAATCAATATTTTCAGCTGTTGCACCAATATTAGAAAATGCTTCTTCAATACCAGAAGGATCATTAATTGATAAATAAACTCCGCGCGGCTTACGATATTCATGACTATATCTTTGAATTGCCACACCAACAGTTGGCGTATACACAATTGGAAGCATCTCTCGTAAATGATCTGTTAATAAGCGATAAAACAACACTTCATTTCGATCATGTAACGCTGTTAAATATACGTTTTTTAATAAATCATCCGGCTGCGAACAAAATTGTTCATATGCACGGCGTGCTTGTTCATCTAATGTTAATACCGCTGGCGGTAATAACCCTTTTAATCCTAGTTCTTCTCTTTCTTCTTTCGTGAAAGCGACACCTTTATTTAAAAGCGGTGTTGCCAATACTTCTCCTCCTCTTAATGTTGTTTCTAATGTTCCATTAGAGGAAACCGTAAATTTACTCATAACATCCCTACCCTTATTTATATATAACATTTCTATATTGTAAACAAAAAAGAGGGGAATGTCCCCCCTTTTTTTAATTTTTCTTTAGAAGAGCTGCTCCCGCAATTCCTGGATGTGTCATTTCATATGGATCTAAAATTAAATCTAATTCTTCTTGTGATAAAACGCCATTTTTCACGCAAAGCTCCCTTACAGACTGCCCAGTTGCGATTGCTTCTTTTGCAACGCGAGCCGCTGCTTCATAACCAATATGAGGGTTCACAGCTGTAATAATCCCTACGCTTTTCTCAACATATTCTTTCAAACGCCCTTCATTTGCTTCAATTCCTTTTAGACAATTATCTGTAAAGGCACGGAAACCGTTATTCATAATGCTAATTGATTGAAGTAAGTTAAAGACAAGTACTGGTTCCATAACGTTTAGTTCTAATTGACCAGCTTCTGAAGCAAGACAAATCGTATGGTCGTTACCGATTACTTGGAATGCGATTTGGTTAATTACTTCCGGCATAACAGGGTTTACTTTTCCTGGCATAATAGATGATCCTGGTTGACGAGCTGGTAGCATAATTTCTGCAAGTCCAACACGTGGGCCTGATGCCATTAAACGAAGATCATTTGCAATTTTAGACATATTCATCATACATACTTTCAGCGCAGCTGATACTTCCGTATATGCATCTGTATTTTGCGTTGCATCTACTAAATCTTCCGCCCCAACAAGAGGTAACTCACTAATCGCAGCTAAATGTTTCACTACTGCTTCAATGTACTCTGGATCTGCATTTAATCCTGTACCAACTGCTGTTGCTCCCATATTTACTTCATATAAATGTTGACGAGATTGCTGAATTCGTTTTATATCACGTTCAATAACGCGAGCATAGGCCTTAAATTCTTGTCCAAGACGAATTGGCACAGCGTCTTGTAAATGTGTACGTCCCATTTTAATAACATGATCAAATTGTCCTGCTTTTAATTCAAATACGTCATGCATATATCCCATCGTTTGTAATAATTCTTCCAACGCATTTAATGTTGCAATATGGATTGCTGTTGGGAATGCATCATTTGTTGACTGCGCCATATTCACATGGCTATTTGGACTAATATAATGATAGTCTCCCTTTTCCATCTCTAATAATTCAAGAGCACGATTGGCAATGACTTCATTTGCATTCATGTTCATAGAAGTTCCTGCACCGCCCTGAATTGGGTCAACAATAAAATGATCATGCCATTTTCCTTCAAGAATTTCTTGCGCCGCTTCTGCAATAGCACCGCCCTTTTTCAATTCCAATCGTCCTACATCCGTGTTCGCAAGTGCAGCCGCTTTTTTAACAATCGCAAGTGCCTTAATTAAACCTTCATGGATTTTATATCCTGTAATCGGAAAGTTCTCTACAGCACGCATTGTTTGAACTCCATAATAAGCATGCATCGGTACTTCTTTTTCACCTAAAAAGTCTTTTTCAATTCGCATATTTTTTGTAGTTTCAGTTAATGTTGCCATCAATACTCACTCCTCATCTATTTCTTATGCTGCTTCTGTTTGTTTGACTGTTTCTACATATTGTTTTGCTTTCTCATGATCAAATTCGCCTTCCCACTTCGACATAACAATGGCTGCTAATGCATTTCCTAATACATTGACAGCTGAGCGAATCATATCCAAAATGCGGTCAATACCAGCAATTAACGCGATTCCTTCGAGCGGTAATCCCATTGAGCCTAATGTTGCAAGTACAACAACAAATGATGCACCAGGAACTCCTGCCATACCTTTTGATGTCAGCATGAGAACGAATAATAGCGTAATCTGCTCCGTCAATGACATGTGTACACCATACATTTGTGCAACGAACAATGCTGCTAACGCTTGGTAAATCGCTGAGCCAGTTAAATTAAATGTGTAACCTGTCGGAATAACAAAAGAGGCAACGGCCTTCGGACAACCGAACTCTTCCATTTTCCTCATAATATTAGGTAAAACAGCTTCTGAACTTGCTGTTGTAAATGAAAGAATAAGCTCTTCTTTTAAAATTTTCATTAATGTAAAAATGTTTACTCCTACCATTCGCGCATTAATACCTAATACAACAATAACGAATAGTATAACAGTTACATACACAGCTAGCACTAATTTTCCTAAAGGAAGAAGTGTTCCTACGCCAAACTTTGCAACTGTAACAGCAATTAATGCAAATACACCGAATGGAGCAAATTTCATAACTTGGTTTGTGACCCAAAACATTGCTTCAAGTACACCTTCAAAGAAGTTAAACACAGGCTTTCCTTTTTCACCAATCGCCGCAACTCCTAAACCAAATAAAACTGAGAAGAAAATAATTGGTAATAGATCGCCTTGTGCAATTGATTCAAATACGTTCTTTGGTACAATGTGAACAATTGTTTCTGCAAAACCTTTTTTCTGTGTTGCATCAGCCGTTTGCTTATATGCTGAAATATCACTTTGCTGCAAGTTATTCATATCCACGCCTGTACCTGGCTGGAACACGTTAGCTGCAAGTAATCCCATCAAAATCGCAATCGTTGTGATAATTTCAAAGTAAAGAATTGTCTTACCGCCTAATTTTCCTAGCTTCTTCATATCACCTACGCCAGCTACTGCAACAATCAGCGCTGAAATAACAATCGGTACTACAATCATTTTAATTAAATGAATAAATATATCCCCAATTGGTGTGATATAAGAAATTGCCGTTTTATTGCCATAGAAGATTGCCCCTACTACAATCCCTAAAACAAGTGCGACAAATATTTGTGTTGCCAATCCGAATTTTTTCATGTATTTTCATCCCCTTCATGCGAACGCTTTCAATTTGTATTTTATTTATAAAAGCTTACTCACATAATATAGGCGAACCTACAAAATCAGACAAAAACCTACAAGTTTGTCACAAAAAATACTAATTTTTTTCTTAAAATATTCATTGACACTATTTCGTAAAAAAAGAAATAAAATAACCTTGATGAAACATCAGATTATTTTGTATAATCTAAAAGATATATTTATTCGAATCGAAACTAATTAAAATGAAAAGGAGTGGATGTTATGAAAAATTACGTGAAGGAATTCATTATATCTATTTCTTTTCTATTTCTTTTTTTAGTAAGGAACAAGGGCACCCGCCTTTGTTCCTTTTTTATTGCCATCTATATAGGGGGGATTTTCATGAAACCATACAAACGTATTTTAATTAAATTAAGCGGAGGCGCGCTTGCTGATCAAGACGGAAATAGCTTTGGCTCCAAACGTTTAGAGCATATCGCGACTGAAATTTTATCCATTGTTGATTTAGGTATCGAAGTCTCAATTGTCATTGGCGGAGGGAACATTTTCAGAGGAAACTTAGCCGAAGAATGGGGGATTGACCGTGTTGAAGCAGACAATATCGGGACTTTAGGCACAATTATTAATAGTCTTATGCTTCGGGGAGTATTAACAAGTAAAACAGATACAGAAGTACGCGTTATGACATCTATCCCCTTTACAGCAGTCGCAGAACCTTATATTCGTTTACGAGCTGTACATCACTTAGAAAAAGGATATATCGTCATTTTTGGCGGTGGAAATGGGCAACCTTTCGTTACAACGGATTATCCAAGTGTACAACGAGCAATCGAAATGAATAGCGATGCCATTTTGGTCGCAAAACAAGGAGTAGACGGCGTCTTCACAAGTGATCCAAAACGAAATAAATCAGCAAAAATGTATCGAAAACTCAATTATAATGATGTCGTTCAGCACAATATACAAGTAATGGACCAATCTGCCTTATTACTTGCTCGCGACTATCAATTACCAGTACATGTCTTTAATTTTGATGAACCGGGAGTTATGAAGAAAATATGTTTAGGTGAAAATGTTGGAACATTAATAAATGATGATGTTACTAAGCTTGTACATGAAAATTAAATATTTCTTATTAATAAAAGGGGTGTGCATTACATCCCTTTTCTCCCATATCGTTTCAATATGCATATCACGTTCTACTTCTTAACCTTAGCACCCTGCTCAAAAATATACAAAATACTAAATACTCCAATGAACAGAATAGGTGCTGTAATTAACAGATACACATAGTTTTTAACTAGTACTCCCTGCTCTACTAACGTATTAAATGCATACTGTACTAATACCATATATATATAGACCGTAATGAATTTACATATATTCCTCATCATTAAACACCACACCACATTTCACAGGCACCTCTCCATATTAAAATATTGTGTTTCATACCAAAACAATATCAAGAAGAAAAAGGCAAGTAAACCTAAAAATGCAAAATACTATCATCTCCTTTTCACATTCATAAAAAAAAGGATACGACATCCTACCGTATCCCTTTCCTATCGCCACCCACTTCTTATAAGTAAAAACTAAACAACCTTGCTACTTTCTCCTTACAACGCTCAAAAAAAGATAATGATTCAAAAAAGGCTGTTGTCATTTCTTTTGAATCATGAAAATCTTGTACTAATGCGTCATTCACTTCTTTAATAATGGAACCACCATGTATATACAAATCCATTTCATCATTTATATGAAAGCTTCGCGAAGTAAAATTTGTTGTACCAATAATGGTTGTTTCATTATCAATAAGTATTAACTTCCCATGGAACATACCCTTTTTATAACCATATACTGTAATCCCATTCTCGACAGATTGACGAATATACGGATACGCCGCTTCTTTAATAAGAGGTACATCTGGTTTATAAGACCAAAGTATTTTTACAGATACACCACGCTTTCGAGCCTGAATTAATGCATCCATGAGTTTTTGATCTCGCGGTATAAAATACGGTGTAGCAATCACAATAGAATGTTTGGCCTGATTTATGAGAGAAATATATTTCGCAATAACCCCATGACCATTATAACTAAACATAGTATGTAACGTGTTTCCTTTAACTGCCCGCTGAACTGTCCGCTTCATTTCTTCTGAAGTGTCCCGTTTCCAATCTAATGCAAATTGCTCTTCTAAATCCGTTACTCCCTCTCCCTGTACTCGTACATGGTAATCTCTCCAGTATCCGAAAC
The DNA here is from genome assembly GCF_036965845.1 of Bacillus sp. JJ1127. Lineage (NCBI taxonomy): Bacteria > Bacillati > Bacillota > Bacilli > Caryophanales > Bacillaceae > Bacillus > Bacillus sp. JJ1127. Next base: position 19,246 of record NZ_JBALQK010000141.1, read on the forward strand.
GCTTGTCTTTTCCTAAGTATTCATCACCTATGTTGAAGCCTCCAGTATAACCAACTTTTCCATCTATTGTTGTAATGCGACGATGATTCCGGTGATGAAGCGAATAAAAAAAGAATGGAAATTCCGGTTTTCTACTATACGTAAAATGAACGCCACTTGCCTGCAATTCATCTTTTAACTTTCTTTCAAAAGATAGATCGTTAATCCAATCAATTGATAAATATACTTCTACCCCTTCTTTCGCCTTTTCCTTTAACAATTTTAAAAACGTATGGCTGCTTTTATCATCCGAAATAATATAGAAATAAGTGAATATATAATTTTTTGCTCCTTTTATATCAGAAAAGAGCTGACGATATAGTGATTCCCCCTCTACATATAATTGAAAATCACTATAATGAGGAGCATATTCCTTCAAGCGATTTTTCTCAGCTTCTATTTTTCTTCCCAGTGTTACGTCAATATGCATCCAAATCACAAGGAGAATCACTATGCTAATGATAATAGCAGTAACACGTAGTATTTTTTTCACCATCTCAGTTTCCTTCCACTCAAAGTCATCTATTTTATGTAGTCTTCAACAAAATCTGATTTTAATGCTTATTTCATTCACTTTCCTTACATACAGCTTTATGTTCAGCCATTGTTATGAGAAAAATATCCATATAAAGAGGTGGAGACTATGAAAACCAATAAAAGAAAACGACCCATCGTCTTTGTTCCGGGACTTTTTAGTTCTATGAGCAATGTTATTATTCCGGGTACAGGTAATTGGAGCTTCGGATTAGCTACATTTGTATATGGGCCTTTCATCATGATGTTAGAAAATATGGGATACGAAAGAAACGATTCAATATTTACAAGTGATCCCCTCACATTCCAAAATAATATGGGCAGATGGTAAAGTTGTAGGAGATATTCTTACAAAATTAGGTGATGGAAATACCATTACGAATAGCGTTTTCCTTTTAGATGGTGAGAAATATATAGTGCATGGCTCTCATAATGAAGTTTTATATAAAAGCAGCCCATATTACAAAGGATACTTTAATTTACTAACACATAAAAAAGGATGCGGCATCATACCGCATCCTTTCTATTAAATAAAATTCCTCGCATCATTATTCCGCCCAAACTTATAAATCGCAATTAAGAAGAATGCTATCGCAAAGGCGAATAAGATTAAAATATTTAAATACAACTCTGAAAACGGAATTCCTTGCTGCAATTTCGAAATCGTGTCCATTAGCCAGCGTTGCGGTAAAAAATCAGCTATTTTTTGTACTGTTTTCGGCATGATATCATATGGAAAATAACATCCCGCTAATAAACATGTCGGTACAATAACGACATTTTGCATCGCATTTGAAGCAGTTGAATTTTTCGCAAAAGATACAATTACTAAAGACAAACCAATTGCGATTAAAGCAAATATCATGAGTACACCAATCATCACTGTGAAAGGCATATTTATATTCGTATGAAAAACATTCGTCATAAATAATACTGCAATTACAATTTGCACTGTTAATATAATCATATTCACCGCGACATTAGATAATATAAATTTCTTTCCATTTATCGGTGTCGATAATAATCTAAAATACGTTCTGTTCTCTTTTTCTTTTAAAATAAATCCTGATAAGTTCGCCGCTGAAAATAGCATAAACATGATAAGATAACCAATCGTTTGATTTGTCATATCCTTATTTTTCGAAGTATCTTCAAGTGTCTCAGACTTTACTTTAAATGAACTTTTTTGATACCCTGCATACATATTATTAAACGTACTTTGATCCGCACCTGCCACTTTACTAATCGCAGCGATGTTATCAACATAGTTATATAAATATGATTTTATAAACCCCGTTACTTGATCGCCTTTAATCGATGAAATCTCAATATGGCTCGGTTTCCCTTCTAGAACACTTTCCGAAAAACCGGACTCTAATGTAATAACACCATCAAGTTTTTTTGAAGTGAGTTTATCTTCTACTTCAGACTCCTTAACTTTACTTACATTTACATGATTTAATCCTTCTAAAAATTTCACTGTATCATTTGCTATAGGCTGATTTTCTTTATTTATAACCCCGATATTTAACGTTCCTTGCCCTACATTTCCATATATCGAAAAGGAGATGAGCGTTCCTATTATCGGCAAGCTAATAATGATTAGTAACCCTTTTTTATTTTTCAGAAGTACAGATAACGTTTTTTGTATGAGCCATAAAATATCTTTCATACTATAGCCCCTCCCGTCTACGTAATGCAATAATCGCAATTAATAAAAAGAGTGCTGAAATTCCGAGGTTTAAAGATATTACCGGTAGCGCCGCCCCTATGTCATTTGCATAAATAATTTTCATAATGGCTGTGTTGGCCCACGTTAATGGCGATAAATTCGTAACAACATTTTCTTCCACTACGAAATAAGCACCGCCAAAAATAGAAGCTAATTGCACAACAACCATAATAATCGCTCTAGATGCCTCACCTGTTTTTGTAATATATCCGATTCCTAAACCGAAGCTAATTGCTAGAAAGACTTCTGTTAGTAAAATAATAAATATGATTCCAAGATGGTCGCCCCAATTCGCTTGAAAAACAAATTTACTAAATAAAACGATGAGTAATAGACAAAGTGCATTTGCTACAAGACTACCCAGCACTTTCCCAATGAAAATTTCAGCCTTACTTATAGGTGCTGCAATTAAACGATCCCCTGTTTTACGTATTCGTTCTCCTCGAATTAAAAAACTCGCCCCCATTGCAGCATACAGTGCAATCATTGTCGTCATTACAACCGCAAAGTAATCCATAGAACCTGGTTTTTTAGCAGTTTGTAAAGATGTTTCTTTAATATAATCATTATGATTTCCGTTTGAAATAACTAAGCTAACCTTACTTGGATCTATTTTTGCAACTTCAACTGCTACATTGTACTTATCAACAAATGTCGTAAGCATTCCTTCAACAATACTTCCTTCAATACTACTTCTGTCGCTTCCATAAAATTTCGCACCATCTTTATTCAATTCTACATATGCAGCATATTTATTTTGCTTCACTTCTTCTTTCCCATCTATACCTTCGGAAGCTTTTTTAAAATGGATTCCCGATTTATCGACCTCTTTAGTAAATTCTTCAAATGATTGAGAAAACATGCTACTCGCTTCATTTTTATAAAGCACTTGTATATCTTTAATCGAATGACTATCGCTATTAAATGCGTTACTTAACGCTGTTCCTAATACAAGCATAAGCACAATCGGAAATGCTAACATAAAAACTAAAGTTCTTACGTCCCTGAAATCTCTTTTAATGTGCATAACTGCAATATTGAAGATGTTCAATCGATGAACCTCCCTTTTCTATTCTTAAAATCACTTTATTTATCTCGTAAGTTTCTTCCGGTCAATGTAAGGAATACCGTTTCTAAATTCGGAGCCTGCTCCTCTAACGAGCGAATTTCAATGTCATGATTAATAAAGTGTTGAATAATTTTATTTAAATTATTTAATCCTGTATCAGAATTTACTTTAATTACGTTCTCTTCAATTTGAACAGCTTTCACACCGTTTATCTCTTTTAATTTTTCAACGTCTAGATTTTCTACTGACTTCACTTCAATCCAAACGTCTTTCGTATCTGTAATAATCCCTTTTAACTGTTCTTTCGTTCCTTCTGCAATTACTTTACCGTGATCTACAATTGCTATTTTCGTACAAATCTCTTCTACTTCTTCCATGTAGTGACTCGTATAAATAATGGTGCTTCCCATTTCATTTAATTTCCGGACAGACTGAAGGATATAATTTCTTGACTGCGGATCAATTCCAACTGTCGGTTCATCCATAATAATTAACTTCGGTCTATGAGCGATTGCACAAGCGATATTCAGCCTTCTTTTCATCCCGCCAGAAAAGTTTTTCGGGTAGCTTTTATGTTTATCACTAAGCCCCACAAATTGAAGTGCTTCCTCTACTCTCGCTTTTAGCTCAGCCCCTCTTAGTCCGTACAATCCGGCAAAGAATTTCACATTTTCATAGGCGGTTAGCTCTTCATATATTGCTATATCTTGTGGAACAATACCGATGTTCATTTTCGCAAATCGATTATTTTTCTTTATATTTTTTCCTAGTATGCTGATTTCACCTTCATTACTTCTTAACAGACCAGCAATCATATTTATCGTTGTACTCTTACCAGCACCATTCGATCCTAAAAGTCCAAATATTTCTCCTTCTTTAATAGATAAAGACATATTATCTACCGCGATGAAATCACCAAATTTTTTCGTTAAATTTTTAATTTCCAATGTATTCATCATTTCACCCCTATTTCGTTTTCTCTGCTGTTATTATAAACAAAAAGAATGAACCTGCTCAGTGCAGAAGTTCATTCTTTTCACATGAGAATATTCACTTTTTTCATATGAGATCATTCATCTCAATCATGTCTTACTGAATCGGCAACAACATTGTTACAGAAAAACCATTGGTTCCATCTACAATAATCTTGCCATTAACGGACGCTGTTCTCTCCTCCATCCCAATAATACCGAGGCCTTTTTTAACAAGAACGCCACCTTTCCCGTTATCCTTCACCTGCACCTTGACCATCTTGTTAAGCACATGAATATCGATTGAAATAATCGTCGCATCAGCGTATTTCATCGTATTCCTTAACGCCTCCGTAACATTTTCACCAATGATCTTCCATTGGATCGGAGAAATTGTGTCCAAATTTCCTTTATACACAAACGGAATTTGGATATCATGCTTGCTCGCAAATTCATCTATGAATAATTTCATACGATGAATCCCCATTTGTTCAGTTGGTGGCTTCATATTTTTAAGGGTAAGCCTAATACTTTCAATACCATCTTTAGAAATATAAATCGCATTTTGTAGTAACTCCGCAGCCTTGTCTTTATCGATTTCCATTAATCTCTTTGCTGCTTCCATTTGAATAAGTGCGCCTGTCATGGAATGACCAATTTTATCATGAATTTCTTGTGATAATCGGTTTCTCTCCTCTAACTTAAATGTGTATTCTGATTGCCTTATGTAATCTTTATTTTCATTTAAACTTTTCGTAAGTCTTTGTATGTCTTTTCTCATTTTATCATTTTGCATTTCGAGTTTTAATAATCGTGCTATATAGCCGTGGGCCATCGTTAAGGAAAAAAAACAAAATGTACTAATAAGTCCATACGTCATTTGAATACCTTCACCTATAAAAATAATAGGAAGGATCATAATGAAAAAGATTAACCATTTCTTTTCTATATAATAATTTGCAATTTCATATAAGTTCAAAGGTAAAAACAAAATAAAAAACGGATGAATCTTCCACGTAAACAGTATGATTACGCCAACTGACACGCAGATTAAAACCTTATTGTACGTATCTTTTTTTAATATAGAAATCATCACATTTATAGAAAGATATATAAGCAAAGTAAGTATAATCCACGGTAAGTTTGTAACATTTAAATGAATATAGCTGAACACAATATATAAAAAAACAATAAATTTACTTAAAGTTAACCAAAATTCCATATCACTAGTCTACTTTCCCTGTTAAATAGTAAATCGCGATTTGTGTGCGATGCTCAAGTCCCGTTTTCCCTAAAATAGATGTAATATAATTTGCAATCGTTCCTTCTGATATGAAAAGTTGCTTCGAAATTTCTTTATTAGAAAATCCTTTTGCAATTAATGCAATAATACTAAGTTCCCTTTCTGTAAAAAGGCTCTTATCTATTTTAGACTCTGTTTCTTTATTTTCTAGTAAATTACTCTTAATTTTATCAAGAACAACATCTTGCATAACAGTTTGACCGTTATATACTCCTTTTATTGCATCACGAATACGCTCTGGATCGTTATTTTTCAGTAAATAACCTTTCGCTCCGTTTTTTACTGCCTCCAAAATATACTCATCGTCATCAAATGTCGTTAAAATAAGCGGCTTCGTTTTTGTCTCCTCACAAATTAACTTTGTCGCCTCTACGCCATTCATATTTGGCATACGGACATCTAAAAGTGCAACATCTACATCATGTTTTTTGCAATAATCTAGAGCCCCTTTCCCATCATTTACCGTTTCTAACACTTCAAATTCTTCGTATGTACTTAAAATAATCTTCATGCCTTCTCTAATAAAAGAGTTATCATCAGCTATTAATATTTTTATTTTCATGCTTGTTAGTACGGAAATTCTCCTACTAACATTCACATCCTTTCTCCATGTAACATCTCCCTATTGCTCATTATATACTTCTCCATACCATTTTTTCACACTTTTTTGAAGTAGTCTCCTCTCTTAAAATATATTATTCTTTTTTACATAATGTGTAGGGTGACTTATCATTTCTTACGTCTATATGATAGAATGCGTCAAAAAGGAGGGAGAGAACAATTGAAGAAAGACGATTAGTTGAAAAAGCACAACAAGGAAGTGAACATGCTTTTCGCATCCTTGTTGAAACATACCGCCATTATATTTTTCAAGTTATTTTTGCTATTTTAAGACATCAAGAAGATGCCCAAGATGTCACACAAGAAGTGTTCGTAAAGATCCACGCTTCTCTCCCTAATTATCAATTCCGCGGATTAAAAACATGGATAACGCGGATTGCTACAAATCATGCCATTGATTATAAGAGAAAGAAAGCAAGGGAAAATGAAGAACTCTCCTTATCAAAAGAAACGCAAGAAGATATAAAATCCTCTCATAATATTGAGGCATTGTTACTGACGAAAGATCAAAAGTTGCTGATTGCTCAAAAACTAAGAGAACTTCCAAAGAATTATCGTGATGTCGTTCTCGCACATTACTTAGAAGAAAAAAGTTATCAAGAAATCGCTGCTCAACAAAATGCTGAAGTCAAAACAGTGGAAATGAAGCTTTACAGAGCAAGAAAGTGGATAAAAAAACATTGGAAGGAGGAAGATTTTTTATGACGCATTTTTCAAAAGAAGCTTGGTGCAATTATATTTTAGACCTTCTATCAAACAGTGAACGCGAATCTATGGAACAACATCTTTATGAATGTGATCATTGTTTAGCACTTTATATGGAAATCATTGATGAACAAAATGAAAACCTTCCAATGATAAATGATGATTCATTTACAAATGAAGTTATGGAGCAAATCAACTTTGAAGCCTTAGAATCTGAAGAAAAAATGAGTAAGAAACAACCAAGACAAATAAAAAGTACGCTCATTCACTACATAATTGCAACTGCAGCTACTTTAATTTTTATGGCAAGCGGTTTATTCCATTATATTTTCACAGTAACTTCTAGTTTTGAACAATCTTCCAAACAAAGTGGGGTTTCGATTTCAAAACAAATTTTAAACAAAACGATACACACATCAAAAACGAACGGAGGTTCAAAACATGAATAAAAACCCATTTTTAGCACTAGTTTTAGGGCTAATACCCGGGCTCGGACATTTATATTTACAGCGGATTGGGCGTTTTATTATATATAGTGGTTGTTCATTATTACTATTCATTGCTGCGGTAGGATTTATTATTAACTTCGGGCATAGCGATATAATTTTCCTTATCCTATTTTTATTAGCACTTGTATGGGGAATAAATATACTAGACTTAATTATTTCTATAGTGAATCAGTCATGGAAAAAAGAGAAAGACCGAACGCAAGAATCAGCACGTGAAAGTGAACGATTTTATATCATTCTCTTATCCATCATCCCTGGACTTGGGCATTTTCAATTAGGACTTATGCAACGTGGACTTACATTTTTAGTCGCTTTTACAGGGCTAGGTAGCATGATTATATTCGTTACACTATTAACAGCCCGTGAAAGCTTTCTTATCTTTCTCGCTACGTTACCTGTTCTATGGATTTATAATTTCTTCGATGCCGTCCAGCAGCTGCAGAAAAAAGAACGTGGCGAAATATTAGTCGATCGTACTATTTTCGAAGATTTTGAGGAGCACCGAGAACAAGGAAAGAAAAGTAAAACATTTGCTTCTATTTTAGCAATGTTCCCTGGAGCCGGTCATATGTATTTAGGCTTACAGCGCCGCGGTCTTCAGCTAATGGCAGCCTTTTTACTTGCCATTTATATGCTTGATTTATTAAGACTATCAGCCTTCTTATTTTTAGTACCTATCATTTGGTTTTATAGCTTTTTCGATACATTACAGCAAACATCCAAATACGGAAAAGAAGACTTACAAGACACACCTATTATCGATTATTTTATTAATCATCAAAAATGGCTGGGCATCGGACTCATCGGGTTAGGATGCTATTATTTATTGGATCAAACACTCCTCCCTATTTTTGACGATTATTTTGCTACTATATTTAATATTCATATTAACGAATTCTATTATCGCTATTTCCAAACATCTATCGTTACCCTCCTTTTAGTTGGCGGTGGCCTTAAATTATTACTAGGGAATAAGGAAGAAAAAGGTGGTGCTAAAGAATGAGAACATGGCGTGTAGGAACGATATCTATGGGGATTTCAATTATCACATTAGGTTGTTTCTTATTATTCTCCACGATAAAAGGTTTACAAGTATTTGATAACTTCATAGCATGGTGGCCTATTCTTTTCATTGTGCTCGGTATTGAAATTTTACTATATATTACATTCTCTAAAAAAGATCAGCCTATGATTAAATATGATATATTTAGCATTTTCTTTATTGGTGTATTAGGAACAGTTGGAATTGCATTCTATTTCTTATTATCCACTGGATTGCTAGAGGAGATTCGTAATTCCATTGGAACAACTGAACAAACGAATAACATTCCAGAAGTGCAACATGACATCCCTGATTCTATTAAAAGGATTGTAGTTGATACGAGTAATACTCCTCTTACAATAGAAGGTAGCAACATTAATAAAGTGCAGTTATTAGGAACATATGAAATGACTATGAAAGCAAATGAAAAGAATAAACTAAAGCAGGACGATTTCATTGCCATTCACACAGTTGGTGAAACAATGTATGTGACATTAAAATCTTTACCTGTTCACCATAAATTCTTTGCTTCGCAGTCAAAAATGACAGCAACACTTTTCCTCCCGCAAAATAAAAACGTGGAAATTCGCGGTTCTGAAAGAGAACTCTCTCTTTACCCAGGCCAATTACAAAGCAATTGGTCTGTACAAGAAAGATCAAACGTGTCTGTTCATCTTGTAAAAGATAGCGACATAACACTATCAGCAGTAACAAACCAAAAAGATTCCCGTGGGAATACACCTTGGGAACATGTAGAAAAACTAACGAAAACAGAAAATAATACTTCAGAAGAGAATCCCGATTCAAATCAGCAAGAACAATGGTATAAAAACACACTAAAGCTCGGAAACGGGACACATCAGCTAAACATTCAAACAGCGTATAATATAGACATAAGCGTTCTTGAAAAATAAAACTGTAGCATATAATTGAAGAAGGAAACTTCTGAGGATAAAAAACCTTCCACATGGATTTCATATCATATGGAAGGTTCTTTCCTATATAAGTGCTTTAATTCCTTCTAAAACTAATCCAATTATAAAGCCACAAACAGCACCATTCACACGGATCCATTGCAAATCTTTACCGAGGTTATTTTCAATCATTTCAATCAATGTTTGATCGTCTAGCTTATCAAGATTTTCTTGTACAAGCTTTCCGATTTTAGAATGATTATTTTCAACAAGGTTTACAATTTGCTTTTGCAACCAATCTTCTATTTTTTGAACTGTTACTGGGTCTTCTTTCACTTTGTTCATTTGTTTTGTTAAAAATGGATGAAGATATTGATCTGCAAACTCTTCTTTTTTAATAAAAGCCACTGCTCTTTCCTGTGCTTGTCCTAGCAATTCTTTTATTTTGTCAGCAGCATTCCAATTTGTAATCCAGCTTTCTTTCCAATTCTCCAATTCCTGTAATACCGATTCATTCCCCTTCACATTAATAAGTTCTTGGCGAATTTTCATTAATATAAGTTGTCTTGTACTATTATCTGGATTTTGCAAACTACTAATATTACTAATCACAAACTTCTGCAAAATGTTTCCGATTTTCTCTTCATCTACAATATTCATGAAAGATTTAAGAGTAAACTGCAAAAATCCATCCACTTTTATATTTTCCATTGCTTTCATACCTAAACTTCCAAGCTGATAACGAGCTTCATCTTGAGCTGTCCATTCTTTCGCTTTTACCAACATGTAATCAAGCGTTTTTTCATCATATTCTTGTACAACTAATTGATTAATAAGGATTTCCAATATGTTTCCTGTATTAATCGTATGCAAATATGTTTTTAATTCTTTTTCAATTACAGTAGCTAGTTTTTCGGTATCAATTTGAAGAATCGCCTTTTCAACAATTGTAACAATCCCTTTCTTCACGCTATCGGATTGCAACTCTCTCTCAGCAACCTGTAATACCATTTGTGCTAACTGCATTTCTTTCACTTTATTTGTGATACTTTCCTTCGTCAACCACTCATTCTCTAATGTAGAAATGAGTCCTTTTGTAACCCGTTTCCGGTTTTTAGGTAATAAAGCTGTATGCGGAATGGGAATACCCATCGGATGACGAAATAAAGCTGTAACCGCAAACCAATCGGCAAGTCCACCAACTAATCCAGCCTCAAATCCACCTTGTATAATCTCCCCTGCTACCGCTCCTTGAAAAGGGATTGTTGCTGCAAAACCTACCCCCATAACCCCAAGTGAAATACCCGCTAAATATTTTGACTGTAATGACATTGTATACACACCCTCTTGTTATGTAAAATGAAGCTTCTTAATTGTATTTAATTCATATTAGTAACCTTGTATATCTTGAAAAAGCTTATATCTATACTATAAAGAACCTCGTTAAAAATAACAAAGAATTTTAGTATTCGCTAGAACGAATAAGTGAATATGTAGCAAGTTATATAAATCCTTTTTAATTTTTCGATATCTAAATCCCTGCTATACATAATAAAATATAGCCTACACTCGTTTGCT
>NZ_JBALQK010000141.1:30365-32774 GCF_036965845.1 Bacillus sp. JJ1127
AGATGCTCTCTCCCACCTAAAATATGTTGGTTTTTAATTGATGTATATATACCGATTTCCATCTACTCCTTCTCAAAGGTTAGTAATCGTGTTTAAATTAAAAAGATGAGGCTTCATGCCTCATCTTACATTACTTCTCTTCTTCTAGCGCTAAATTTAATCCCTTTTGATAATATTGCATCATCACTTCTTTAGGAACCATGCTACCACCAGTTCCCCAAACGATGTGTGTACCTTTATTCATTTTTTCCGTTACATTATACTTCTGTAAATATTCTTTGCCCTCTTTACATAATTTCATTGGTCCGATCATACCTGCTAGTGCAGAAGGTTCTAAATAAATCTTCTCTGCATCAGCAAGTTCCTTTAACAGCTTATACAACTGCTCGTCGCTAACTGTGTAATTCCCACTTAAAAAAGGTTCCATCGTTTTCCCTACAAATCCAGACGGTCTCCCTACAGCAAGTCCATCCGCGTCTGTCACATTATCAATACCAATATCTTGGACAGCAATTTTATCATGAAGCCCAGTCATTAGGCCAAGTAACATACATGGAGAATGAGTAGGCTCTGCAAAGAAGCAATGGACATTGTCTTTATATAATAGCTTTAAACCAAATGCTACTCCTCCAGGCCCACCACCTACCCCGCATGGAAGGTAAACGAATAAAGGATGATCTTCATCTACTGTGATTTCTAACTCTTCTAGTTGTTTTTGTAAACGAGATGCTGCCACAGAGTATCCTAAAAACAAATCATGAGAATTTTCATCATCGACAAAATAGCAGCTAGGATCTGCATTTGCTTGCAGACGCCCTTCTTCTACCGCTTTACTATAATCCGCTTCATATTCAATCACGGTTACATTTTTACTTCTTAGCAAATCCTTTTTCCATTGTTTTGCATCAGCCGACATATGAACAGTCACATTAAACCCTAACTTTGCACTCATGATGCCTATACTAAGTCCTAAATTCCCAGTTGATCCTACCGCAATGGAATACTCTGCGAAAAAGCTTCGAAAACGATCACTATCTAAAATTGAATAATCATCTTGCACCGTTAACATTTGATGCTGAATAGCTAATTTTTCCGCATGTTTCAGAACTTCATAAATTCCTCCTCTTGCTTTAATCGATCCCGATATTGGAAGGTGGCTATCACATTTTAATAATAATTCTCCTAATATAGGTTGCTCATAATTCTGTTCTAAAGAACGTTTCATAGAAGGCACTCTCACTAAAGGAGATTCTATAATGCCGTTTGTTCCTTTTGTTTCAGGGAACACTTTCGCGATATATGGCGCAAAACGTTTTAACCTTTCCTCTGCATCCTTTACGTCCTCTTGAGTAAGAGGAGAACTTTTCATTCCTACTTCAAACTTTTCGATATTAGGATTAACCCAAAATACTTCTTCCATCGAAATAAGCCTGTCTAGTAACGGGTATTTATCCTTCCACTCTTGTATATTTTCATTTTCAATCCCCTTCATTGGTCCAATCCTCCTCATTTTCTTGTAGCAAGTTTCATAATAAATTATAATTAAATAAATTTTAATACAGTTTAACACACAATTATCTTTATGTTAATTTTAATTTAATTTATTTAAATCAAATTAAATATTTTTTATTAAGGAGTATGAGTTATGGAAAATATAGACATCGGAAAGAAGATTGAAAAATATAGAAAAATTAAGGGATTAAATAGTAGAGAGTTAGCAAAATTAGCTGAAATTACCCCTTCAATGTTAAGTCAAATTGAGAGAGGGTCAGCTAATCCTTCTATTCAAACACTGAAGGTCTTAGCTAAAGCTCTGGATGTTCCAACTTTTAGTTTTTTACTTGAAGAAACAAAAACGGATGATTTGATAGTCAGATCTAGTAAACGAAAAAAAATGATTATTGATAATTTGTCTTATGAGTTATTGTCACCTGATTTTACAGGGAATTTAGCAACAGCGATTATGAATCTGCCTCCGAATACTTCTTCGTCAGAAAATCCTCTAGAACATAAAGGAGAAGAAGTAGCATTTATTTTAGAAGGAAAGATTAAGGTATATTTAGAGGAAGAAGAATATGTATTAGAAACTGGTGATAGTGTGAAAATACCAGCATATTTGAAACATAAATGGGAAAATAATTTTGATCAAAGTGCAGTCGTCTTATTTTCTGTTACCCCACCTGTATTTTAAATGTAGATACATGTAAAATGTTACTCAACAATCGGGTTCATTTGGTGAATAAGAAGTAAAAGGGGAATACATATTATCTATACTAATATGTATTCCCCTTTATTTTTTATGATTTAGATCTTGATATTATAATTTTATCAGACTTTATTTTAAATCAACCAGAGGAATATGTACCTCTGGTTTTACTTCGCTATCTCGCTATTCACGAATGATACTAC
>NZ_JBALQK010000142.1:0-12381 GCF_036965845.1 Bacillus sp. JJ1127
GCCTTTTTCTGCCACATGTAAGGGTGAAAACAAAGGGAGAATGCGAGAGCAGGTTATGTCTTATTCTGCATAACAGCAACTTATATGTTGAAAATATAGTACATTTACACTCTCTTTTGCGGATGAAATGTAAAAATGATAACTTTTTTGTCTACAATAATAAATAAGAGTATTTTTTTAATTGGATTTCACGATGAGTTCACAAGGAGGACACAAAGCGTGACTATACTAAAAATACGAACTCAGCAGAGAGGGGAAATAAAACATGGGATATTATGACGGACCAAATATGAATGAAGAACGCAGTGAAACAAGAGAAGTTAGAAAATCTGGTAGTAAGAAAGGCTATTTCTTTACTGGTTTAGTGGGGGCTGTGGTTGGAGCGGTTACTATCAGTTTTGCAGCACCATATATGCCTTGGAATGACGGAAATGGAGTCTCACCAGTATCTTCTAATTCTAAGGTAGAAGGAACTATGGTTCCTGTTGTAAATAAAGCAAAAAATGAAACGGATTTACCAGGCATGATTGAAGGAGCAAAAGATGTTGTTGTAGGCGTCATTAACATGCAACAAAGAGTAGATCCATTCGCACTAGATCAAGCAGGCCAAGAACAAACAGCTGGAACAGGATCAGGTGTAATTTATAAGAAAGCTGGAAATAAGGCGTACATTGTAACAAATAACCACGTAGTAGAGGGAGCAAATAAACTTGCAGTAAAACTAAGTGATGGTAAGCAAGTTGATGCAAGATTGGTTGGGAAAGATCCTTGGTTAGATTTAGCTGTTGTAGAGATTGACGGATCTAATATTAATAAAGTTGCAACGTTAGGCGATTCAAGTAAAATTCGTGCTGGTGAACCAGCAATTGCAATTGGTAACCCACTAGGCTTTGATGGCAGTGTAACGGAAGGAATCATTAGTAGTAAAGAACGTGAAATTCCAGTTGATATTGATGGTGACAAACGTCCAGATTGGCAAGCACAAGTTATTCAAACTGATGCAGCGATTAACCCTGGAAATAGTGGCGGCGCATTGTTTAACCAAAATGGTGAGGTAATAGGTATTAACTCTAGTAAAATCGCACAACAATCGGTAGAGGGAATTGGATTTGCGATTCCAATTAACATTGCCAAACCAGTAATCGAATCTCTTGAAAAAGACGGAACAGTAAAACGTCCAGCTCTTGGTGTTGGTGTTGTCTCACTAGAGGATGTGCAAGGATACTCTCAACTAAAACTTCCAAACGATGTAACAAGCGGTGTTGTTTTAGGAAAGGTTTATCCAATCTCACCAGCAGAAAAAGCAGGATTACAACAATATGATGTTGTGGTAGCATTAGATGGTCAAAAGGTTGAAAATGCACTTCAATTCCGTAAATACTTATATGAAAAGAAAAAAGTTGGCGATAAAATTGAAGTTACATTCTATCGCAATGGTGAAAAAATGACGAAAACAGCTACACTAGCAGATAACTCTCCTGCTAAGAATTAATAAAGAAAGTCTCTTTCGTATTGAAAGAGACTTTCTTTATCGGCTATACTAAAAGAATAGGAGGGATGTAATATGACAATTGAAAACCCAACTCGTACGGAAATTGGTGAAGTATTGAAGAATAGTAAAACCATCGCGGTTGTTGGATTATCTGACAAGCCAGATCGTACATCGTATATGGTTTCAAAAGCGATGCAGGATGCTGGGTATCGTATTATTCCAGTTAACCCGGTCGTTGATGAAGTACTGGGAGAAAAGGCGGTTTCTTCCTTAAAAGATATTAAGGGACATGTTGATATCGTAAATGTATTTCGTCGCTCTGAATTTTTAATAGATGTGGCAAAAGAATTTGTAGAGATTGATGCTGATGTTTTTTGGGCACAATTAGGACTACAAGATGAAGATACATACGAGTTGTTAAAAGAAAAAGGCTATACTGTTATCATGGATCGTTGTATTAAAGTAGAACACGCGATGACGAGGTAGTATAGACATTTGTAAATGAAAGGTCGATTCAGCTTTCGTTCACACTTAGGAGCTGAGCGGATGAACGAGTTGTTCATCATGAGATTTTTTAAAGGCTGTTTTTGAGGATGATTACTTGTTATCCCGTTTTGGATACTTGTCATTTGGGTAATGATAAAATGGTGGAATGTGTGGTTTTGGAATACATATCCATTTCTCGTTGACAAACGATTATTTTTCTGAAATAGTAGCCTAGAGGAATCCTTGTACAAAAACAAGGATTTTTCTTTTGAAAATGGTATATAAAAGACATAACATAACTTGCCAAAAACATGGTTAAGGAGTTATTCTATAATAGAAACATATGTTCTGATTTAATTAGGAAAGGGGCAAGGAGTTTGGCGAAGCATCAATTTCAATATAACGAAGATGCAATTCAAGTGCTTGAAGGCCTTGAAGCCGTTCGAAAACGCCCGGGTATGTATATCGGGAGCACGGACAGCCGTGGATTGCATCATTTAGTATACGAAATAGTAGATAACTCCGTTGATGAAGCATTAGCGGGATTTGGCGACGAAATTTCTGTCGTAATACATAAAGATAATAGTATTAGTGTTATTGATAAAGGGCGTGGAATGCCTACGGGAATGCATAAGCTTGGAAAGCCAACACCTGAAGTCATTTTAACTGTACTTCATGCAGGTGGTAAATTTGGGCAAGGCGGTTATAAAACAAGCGGTGGTTTACATGGTGTTGGTGCATCTGTTGTAAATGCTTTATCAGAATGGCTAATTGTAACGATTAAACGAGATGGAAATATATATGAACAGCGTTTTGAAAATGGTGGTATTCCTGCAACAACATTAGAGAAAATTGGGAAAACAAAAGAATCTGGTACAGCGATGCATTTCAAACCAGATCCATCTATTTTCAGTACAACAAATTATAACTATGAAACGTTATGTGAAAGATTACGTGAATCTGCATTTCTGTTAAAAGGTATGAAAATCACTTTAAAAGATGAACGAAATGATTTAGAAGATGTGTTTCACTATGAAACAGGAATTGAAGCATTTGTTACGTATTTAAATGAAGAAAAAGATTCTATTCATCCAGTTGTATATTTTTCTGGTGAACAAAATGGAATCGAGGCAGAACTTGCATTTCAATTTAACGATGGCTATTCAGAAAACATTCTTTCATTTGTAAATAATGTGCGTACAAAAGATGGCGGAACACACGAATCTGGATTTAAAACAGCGATGACTCGTGTGTTCAATGAATATGCTCGTAAAGTCTCTCTATTAAAGGAGAAAGATAAAAACTTAGAAGGTACAGATATTCGCGAAGGGTTAGCTGCCATTGTTTCTGTGCGTGTGCCGGAAGATTTACTGCAATTTGAAGGACAAACAAAAGGAAAGCTTGGGACAAGTGAAGGGCGTTCTTCAGTAGATGCAATTGTGTCGGAACACTTAGCATACTTTTTAGAAGAAAATCCTGATGTAGCAACACTTCTTGTGAAGAAAGCAGTCAAAGCAGCTCAAGCCCGTGAAGCAGCACGTAAAGCTAGAGAAGAAGCTCGTACTGGTAAGAAGAAAAAACGTTCAGAAGGAACTTTGAGCGGGAAGCTAACACCTGCACAATCACGTAATCCACAAAAGAATGAATTGTATTTAGTAGAGGGTGATTCTGCCGGTGGTTCTGCGAAGCAAGGCCGAGATCGTCGTTTTCAAGCAGTCTTGCCATTACGTGGTAAAGTAATCAACACGGAAAAGGCAAAGCTTGCTGATATTTTCAAGAACGAAGAAATTAATACGATTATTTATGCAATTGGCGGCGGTGTTGGAAACGAATTTTCTGTTGAAGATATCAACTATGATAAGGTTGTAATTATGACTGATGCTGACACAGATGGTGCTCATATTCAAGTGTTACTGCTTACGTTCTTCTATCGTTATATGAAGCCGTTAATCGAAGCGGGTAAAGTATTTATTGCTCTTCCACCTTTATATAAAGTAAGTAAAGGAAAAGGAAAAAGCGAAGTCATTGAATATGCATGGTCAGACGAAGAATTAGATGGTGTAACGAAAAAGGTCGGTAAAGGATATATACTGCAGCGTTATAAAGGTCTTGGTGAAATGAATGCCGATCAGCTATGGGAAACAACGATGAACCCAGAGACACGTACGTTAATTCGTGTGAAAATTGATGATGCAGCAAGAGCGGAGCGCCGCGTCACAACGTTGATGGGTGATAAAGTAGAGCCTCGTCGTAAATGGATTGAGCGGAATGTACAATTTGGTATGCAAGAAGAAGGAAATATTTTAGAAAATGAAATGATTATGGAGACGGAGGTGGAATAACATGCAAGCAGAGAAGTTTCATGACCTCCCGCTTGAAGACGTGTTAGGTGATCGCTTTGCACGTTACAGTAAATATATTATTCAAGATCGCGCGCTTCCAGATGCGCGTGACGGTTTAAAACCGGTACAACGCCGTATTTTATACTCAATGTATGTAGAAGGAAACGTACATGATAAACCGTTCCGTAAATCAGCTAAAACAGTTGGTAACGTTATTGGTAACTATCACCCACATGGTGATTCCTCTGTATATGAGGCGATGGTACGTTTAAGCCAAGATTGGAAAGTGCGTAACGTCTTGGTTGAAATGCACGGAAATAATGGTAGTGTTGATGGTGACCCAGCGGCAGCGATGCGTTATACAGAAGCTCGTTTATCGCCAATTGCCTCTGAGTTACTGCGCGATATCGACAAAGAAACAGTGGAATTTGTATCAAACTTTGATGATACAAGTGAAGAACCAGTTGTATTGCCAGCGATGTTCCCGAACCTACTAGTAAATGGTTCAACAGGGATTTCAGCTGGTTACGCAACAGAAATTCCACCGCATCACCTTGGTGAAGTGATTGATGCTACAATGATGCGTATCGATAAGCCAAATAGCTCTGTAGATGACCTATTAACAGTTATTAAAGGACCTGACTTCCCAACAGGTGGTATTATTCAAGGGATTGATGGAATAAAAAAAGCGTATGAAACAGGAAAAGGGAAAATCATCATTCGCGGAAAAGCAGAAGTTGAAACAATTCGTGGTGGCAAACAGCAAATCATTATTACAGAAATTCCATATGAAGTAAACAAGGCGAATCTAGTAAAGAAAATGGACGAATTACGTTTAGATAAAAAACTAGATGGAATAGCCGAGGTTCGTGATGAAACGGATCGTACAGGTCTTCGTATTGTTGTGGAATTGAAAAAAGAGGCAAATGCTGAAGGGATTTTAAATTATTTATATAAAAATACGGATTTACAAATCCCTTATAACTTTAATATGGTAGCCATTAACAATCGTCGCCCAACACTTATGACATTACCGAAAATTTTAGATGCGTATATTGGGCATCAAAAAGAAGTTGTTACACGTCGTTCGGAGTATGAGTTGCGAAAAGCGGAAAATCGCCAACATATCGTAGCGGGTTTAATGAAAGCATTATCGATTTTAGATGAGGTTATTGAGACAATTCGAGCATCTAAAGATAAACGTGATGCGAAAAATAATTTAAGTGCAACATTTGGATTTACAGAAGCGCAAGCAGAAGCAATTGTATCTCTGCAACTGTATCGTTTAACAAATACAGATATTACCGCACTAGAAAAAGAAGCAGAAGAACTAGAAAAGAAAATTGCAGAATTACAAGCGATTTTACAAAGTGAGAAAAGGCTTCTTCAAGTCATCAAAGCAGATTTAAAGAGAGTAAAGAAAACGTATAGTGATAATCGTCGTGCTGTCATTGAAGAAGAGATTGAAGAAATTAAAATTGATGTGGAAGTTATGATTCCACAAGAAGATGTCATCGTTACTGTAACGAAAGAAGGGTATGTGAAACGAACAGGATGGCGTTCACATAATGCATCGAACGGAAAAGACTTCGGTATGAAAGAGGGTGACATCTTACTGGAACGTTTCGATACAAATACAACAGAAACAATTCTGTTATTTACGAATAAAGGAAATTATATTTATCTTCCAGTGTACGAGATGCCGGATATTCGTTGGAAAGACTTAGGACAGCACGTTGCAAATATTGTTTCACTTGAACGAGATGAGACCTTAATTTGGGCAACCGTTGTACCGAACTTTGAGGAAGAAAAACGTTTTGTTGTGTTTGTTACGCGAAATGGTATGATTAAGAAAACGGAACTAAATCAGTATAAAGTTCAGCGCTATTCAAGAGCGTTTGTTGCCGTAAACTTGAAAAAAGATGATGAAGTTGTAGATGTATTTGCAACAGATGGAACAAGTGATATTATTCTTGCAACACACGGTGCATATGCACTTATTTTCAATGAAGAAGAAGTAAGTCCAGTTGGTGTAAGAGCAGCTGGTGTAAAGGGAATTAACTTAAAAGAAGATGATTACGTTGCTTCTGGTAAACCGTTAAATGGTGAAAAAGATCAACTGATCCTCGTAACGCAGCGAGGCGCAGTTAAACGATTAAAAGCCTCCGAAATTGAAAAATCAACAAGAGCGAAGCGGGGACTTGTAATTTTTAAAGAGCTAAAGCGTAATCCATATCGCATTGTCGGTATTGAAATTGTTCGGGATGATGAACTTGTTTACATGAAAACAGAGAAACAGATTGTAGAAGAAATAGATCCAAAAGCATTTCGTAATAAAGACCGGTATAGTAACGGTAGTTTAGTCTTAGATGTTAGTGATACTGGTGAAGTGGTTGAGACGTGGACGAAAAAGCGGATAGAGTGAACTGTTAATTCATATTAAAAATATTTAACTTATTAGAGAAAGGCATGTTTCATAGGGACATGCCTTTCTTTTTTTGTAGTGGAAAATGTAATCCAATCAAACAGAAGTAGTGAAGCAAAAAGTTAGGTCTATAAAAGAAAACTTGTTATAATAATCGTGAAATCGTTCTCATACATGGAGGAAATATATGAAAAGAATAGGTGTAGGGATTGTAGGATTTGGATTTTCTAGTACGACATTTCACATCCCTTTATTACAAACGATTGATGAATATGATATTCGTGCGATTGTCTCATCGAAAGAAGAGGTAGTGAAACAAGCGTTACCAACTGTGCATGTTGTTCATACGATTGGAGAATTAGTAAAGCGAGACGACATTGATCTTGTTGTCATTACATCGCCAAATACAACACATTTTCCCTTTGTAAAAGAGGCTATTGTACATGGGAAACATGTTGTTGTAGAAAAACCATTTGTTGTTTCAACTGAAGAGGGAGAAGAACTCATTGCCTTGGCGAAAAAACATGATGTAGTTGTGAGTGTATATCATAACCGTCGTTTTGATAATGATTTCTTAACAATAAAGAGGGCAATTGAAGAAAAAGAAATTGGAAATGTGTATACATATGAAGCGCATTTTGATCGCTTCCGTCCTCATGTGCGTGATCGCTGGCGTGAAAAGAATTTACCGGGGTCAGGGATTTTATATGATTTAGGATCACATTTGATTGACCAAGTATTACATCTATTTGGTAAACCAGATGCTGTTAGTGCAGATGTAGTAAAACAACGACCTGGAGCAGAAACCGATGATTATTTCCATATTGTACTTCACTATGGAGTGAAACGAATTATTTTACATAGTAGTAGTTACGTAAAACATGCAGGACCACACTTTCATGTCCATGGAGATAAAGGCTCAATTGTGAAATACGGTATGGATTCACAGGAAGAGCAATTGAAATCTGGTATGAAGCCAGGTGATATAGGATATGGAGAAGATCGTGAAAGTAATTTTGCAGTTTTAGAAACAGAAGAAGTAGTAAAACGTATTCCGACAGAAGTGGGTTGCTATGAAATGTATTACATAGGCATTCGAGATAGTATATTACATGGCGTGCAACCTCCTGTCACAGCTGAAGAAGGTTTACAAGTCATCCGGCTCATTCAATTAGCGATTAAAAGTAGTGAAACGGGTAGAGTTATCTCGCTATAATTAAAAAAGACACGATTTCGTGTCTTTTTTGCTTTCGAAAATGAAATATATGTTCCATTCTTATTTTCTTTAAACACTTTATATGTTAATGTGCTTACTGATACTTTGAATATTTGCCTGTAGCTTATACAGATTAATTTGTTTTGTAACATATGAATTTCATTTAAATGAAAGATAATCGGTGTGAAAAATTATTTTAATTTGTATAAATTAGTTGTATCCTCAGGGTTAGAAAGCCCATAGAAAAACATCGTAACAATATCTTGTATATGTTTTTCACGATCTTCTTCTAACAATTGTATTCCATAATCATCGCCTAGTTTACTAAACATTTGAATGTATAGTAAAATCATTTCTTTTGAAAGGTTAGGATTAATTTCATTTTTACGTTGTGCATTTTCTAATAGTTCTAAAAACCAAGGCAGGACTGTTTCGTTTTGATAACGATATATAAATTCGCGAAGTTCTGGGTCTTTTTGGATGACTTGCAACAGCATGTCAGGATGAAATAACCCGCCGCTTTCCATTTTTCTAACGATCATTTTATGCATCATTTCATGAAAAGGTATGTTTTCTGATGCTATTTCTTGATAGTATTGGAATTCAGTTGTCGCAAATTCTTGAATAAGTTCTCTAAAAAGAGCGTCTTTACTCCTAAAATGATTATAAATCGTCACCTGAGATACTTTCGCTGCTTTTGCAATATCCTCTATTTTTACTTCGTTAAATCCACGTTCTGAAAATAATAACAATGCGGCGTCTTTAATGGCGCGTTTTTTCTTTTCTTTCACTTTTTCAAACCCGTTCAATACAATCACCTCACCTAAAATATACAAGAAAATAAAGATGAAAACAATAATTTTGAAATATATACTTATAAAAATTTCAAAAAATTGTTGCTAATATAATTGGAGAGGAGTACAATGATTTTGAAATATACAACATAAAATATTTCAAAAAATGAGGTGGAATAATGATTTCAGTCCAAAATATCACAAAACAATTTTCAAATGGGAAAGGCTTATTTGATATTACCTTTCAAGTAAAAGAAGGTGAAGTTTTCGGCTATCTAGGGCCTAATGGTGCAGGGAAATCAACAACGATTCGTAATTTAATGGGATTTATAAAGCCAACAGCTGGCCATGCAGAAATTTTCGGATTAGACTGCTGGAATGACGCTGCGAAAATCCAAAGGGAAGTTGGTTACTTGCCAGGGGAAATTTCTTTTATAGAAGGAATGAATGGATTAGAATTTTTAAAACTAATGCAAGGTATGCGAGGATTGAAAGAAACAAAACGGCGTGATGAGCTTATTGAAAGATTGCAATTTGATGTGAAAACACCGATTCGAAAAATGTCTAAAGGGATGAAGCAAAAGGTGGGCATTGTTGCTGCATTTATGCATGATCCAGAAGTGTTAATTTTAGATGAACCAACATCAGGATTAGACCCACTTATGCAGCAAACTTTTATTGATTTAATACTAGAAGAAAAACAAAAAGGAAAGACAATCCTCATGTCATCACATATTTTTACAGAAATCGAGCGGACATGTGACCGAGTAGCAATTATTAAAGACGGGCGTCTTGTAACAGTTGAAAATATTCATGATTTACAGGGGATGAGAAGACAGGTAATGGATGTAACAGTGTCCTCTCAAGAGGAAATGCGGTCTTTACAAAAGACAAATTTACAATTTGAAACGGTGAAGGGGAATACAGCATCCGTTATTGTGCAGGGGAATTATCAGGAAGTATTACAAATACTTGCGCAATACAATGTAAAAGCACTTCAAACGAGAGCGATGGATTTGGAACATTTATTTATGCATTATTATGATGCGAAAGAGGGTGCAAAACATGAATAAACAGCTGTTTTTAGCTAGCTTTAAAGAAAATTCAAAAAGTATATGGAGTTATGCGATTGGCGCGGCTCTTTATTTATGGTTGTTAATTTGGATATTTCCATCACTCGTATCCGCAAAAGGGTTAAATGAACTAATAGGTGCTATGCCAGAGAGTGTGAAAAAAATAGTTGGTATGGAAACTTCGATTCAAAATGTAAGTCAGTTTTTAGCGGGTGAATACTATGGCATGTTGTTTATTATCATTTTGACGATTTTTAGTGTAACAGTTGCGACGCACTTAATGGCTCGTTATGTAGATAAAGGAGCGATGGCATATTTGCTTGCAACACCTGTATCTAGAGTGAAGATTGCAATAACACAAGCAGTAGTTCTTATTCTTGGGTTACTGATTATTACACTTGCTACGTACGGAGCTGGTGTATTAGGAGCAGAATGGTTCTTAAAAGACAATAATCTAAATCAAGAATTATTTTTCAAGATGAATTTAGTAGGAGGACTTGTATTTTTAGTAGTCAGTGCCTATTCATTTCTATTTTCTTGTCTATGTAATGATGAAAGAAAAGCTCTTAGCTATTCAGCAAGTCTAACCATTTTATTTTATGTATTAAATATGGTGGGGAAATTAAGTGATAAGCTAGAATGGATGAGAAATATATCATTATTCTCACTGTTCCGTCCAGAAGAAATTGTGGCAGGAACGTATAACATATGGCCGGTGAGTATTGGGTTAACTTGCGGTGCAATTGTTATTTTTATAGTAGCGATTGTGTCCTTTAAGAAGAGAGATTTGCCATTATAAATCGCGGTAACAAGATAAAAAGTTCACTAACCAAGTGGGCTTTTTATCTTGTTGTCTTAGAAAAAAGGGGATTTCAAAAAATTGTGATGACTGTTATTAAAACATTAGCTGTCTTTTTTGTGATTGGTATATATTTAATGTTTGCTCTTGTTTAAGAGGGAGGGTCTAAGTAGGCAGCTATTAAGCTGGCTACTTTTTTAGATGTGATCTAGAATTTATAAAATAATTAAGTATGTCATTATTTTATAATTGATATATACTATTTTCAAAAACGTCATAATAGTGTAACATAATATTGTGGTTTGAACTGAGTAACAAGGGGGCATATAAAAAGTTATATTCTATAATCGGTTTATGTAATTAAAGGGGAAATGAACAAAACAGGGGAGTCTAGACAGATGAGAATTGTAAAGAATTTAACATTCCAAGTTATTGTGGCAATTATTTGCGGTATTGCAGTAGGAGCAATTTGGCCTAGCGTGGGGCAACAAATGAAGCCGATTGGTGACACGTTTATTAATATGATTAAGATGGTCATTGCACCAATTATATTTTTAACGATTGTACTTGGCATTGCGAGTATGGGAAGTATGAAAAAAGTAGGGCGTGTTGGTGGAAAAGCGTTATTATATTTTGAAATTGTTACAACTTTTGCTCTTTTAATTGGTATTATAGTAGCGAATGTAGTACGTCCTGGTGATGGTTTAGACCCTTCTAAACTAAAGGGCGGTGATGTGTCACAATATGTGCAAAGTGGTCAGGAAATGAAATGGGTTGATTTCTTTTTACATATTGTACCGTCTAACATGTTTGAAGCATTTGCAAAAGGGGATATTTTACAAGTATTGTTCTTTTCTATTTTGTTTGGAGCAGGATTAACAATGCTTGGGAAAAATGGACAACCGGTTATTGATTTCTTTGATCGGTTATCTAAAGTCTTTTTTAATATTTTATCAATTGTTATGAAGTTAGCGCCGCTTGGAGCATTTGGTGGAATGGCATTTACAATTG
Source organism: Bacillus sp. JJ1127 (assembly GCF_036965845.1). Taxonomy (NCBI): domain Bacteria; kingdom Bacillati; phylum Bacillota; class Bacilli; order Caryophanales; family Bacillaceae; genus Bacillus; species Bacillus sp. JJ1127. The sequence continues at coordinate 11,639 of NZ_JBALQK010000142.1, forward strand.
GGAAATATGGTTTAAGCACATTAATTCCACTTGGAAAATTAATGATTTGCGTATATGCAACAATGGCATTATTTGTACTAATCGTATTAAATATAATTTGTAAGTTATATAAATTTAGCTTATGGAAATATTTATCCCATATAAAAGAAGAGCTACTTATCGTACTTGGTACGTCATCGTCAGAATCAGTATTACCTCGTATCATGACAAAAATGGAGCAGTTCGGGTGTTCAAAACCTGTAGTAGGTTTAGTCATTCCAACAGGGTATTCGTTTAACTTAGATGGAACAACAATCTATTTGTCAATGGCTACTATATTTTTAGCGCAAGTCTTTCACGTTGATCTTTCACTAGGCCAACAATTAACGATAATAGCTATTTTGTTAGTTACATCAAAAGGAGCGGCAGCAGTAACGGGTGGTGGCTTTATTGTATTAGCTTCTACTTTATCTGCTATGAACGTAATTCCGTTAGAAGGATTAGCACTTTTATTGGGTGTAGATCGATTTATGTCAGAGGCACGTGCCATCGTAAATTTAATTGGGAATGGTATCGCAACTGTAGTTGTTGCAAAAAGTGAAAATGAATTTAATGAAGAGCAATATGAACAGATCTTAAAAGGGATGCAACAAGAAAAAATAGCAGGATAAAAAAGTCAGCAATGCTGACTTTTTTGTTTTCGTAAGAAAGGAATTTTTAAATTTATACATTTTTTATTAGTAATAATTTACAAGAGATTTGTT
>NZ_JBALQK010000143.1:0-6776 GCF_036965845.1 Bacillus sp. JJ1127
TTTCTTTGATTTGGGTGGAGATTCGATTAAGGCTATCCATATTCTAAACAAGATAAGAGAAGCTGGATACGATAGCTCCATGCGAAATCTTTTGATGGAGAGAACACCAAAGCTAATAGCCATGAATTTATCCACAAAAAAAGAAATTATGCCTGCGGAGCAAGGAGAAATAACTGGTGAAATTTCACTGACACCAATTCAAAACTACTTCTTCGCACAAAATATGATAGATCCTGAACATTTTAATGTATGCCAAGTGTTTAAGGTTCGTGAAAAACTAAATGATCTGGCACTACAAAAAGCTTTATCTGCGTTAGTGCAGCATCATGATATGTTGAGAGCTACGTACAAAGATAAGAAACAGGTTATAGGGAAAGTAGAAGATAAGAAATGGTACGGCTTTACAAAAATAGCATGTGAATCTGAAGAGATTCAGGAAAAAATTAAGACAACGAAAGTAAAGATGGATTTGGCGGAAGGACCATTATTGCAGGCTGTTTTATTTAGTACGCCGGAGCAAGATTATATGATGTTGCTAGCTCATCATATGATAATGGATGTGATTTCCTGGCGGATTTTAACTGAGGATTTGGAGAAGGGCTACTCTCAAGCTTTGAATCAAAAAGAGATAACATTACCAGCTAAAACCGTTTCCTTTAAAGTATGGAGCGAAGGATTAGCTTATTACAGCCAGAGTGAAAAGTTAAAGAGAAGGTTAGCTTACTGGTCAGAAATAGAAAATAAATTGGTTGATGGTAAGTTAAAAGAAGATGGAATTGATGATAAATTCGAACCAAAGACAGCCGTGGCATGTCTTAATGCCGCTATCACAGAAAAGTTATTAAAAGAAAGTGCACATGCTTATAATACAGAGATTAATGACTTGCTTGTAGCAGCACTAGGACGTGCGGTAAACAAAGTAACAGGTCAGAGAACGCTTGCTATACAGATGGAAGGACATGGTCGTGAAGAAACAGTAGGCTCTTTTGATTTAGGTAGGACAATAGGATGGTTCACTAGTATATATCCCGTAGTTTTAGATGAGTTAGGCACTAATATTGCACAGGATATTCGAAATACGAAAGAGACACTACGACGCGTACCAGGACATGGAATTGATTATGGCATCATAAAGAATGCAGCCATGGGTAATCCAGAAGAAATGGATGTAGAAGTGGCACCAGATATATCATTTAATTATCTTGGAGAACTAGGAACAAAGAAAGAATCTGGCGATCTATATTTCGAGTTTTCACAATTAGGTTATGGACAGGATACGAATCCTCGTAATCAATTTGGACCATCCATTAACGTCATAGGTCATGTGCAAAAAGGTAGTTTATCTATGACAGTAACCTGCAACAGCAGTCGTTATTTGGCTGAGAGAATTGAGCAAATAGGAAAAGCATATGAAGAAGAACTGATAGCAGTCGCAGAACATTGCTCCCACGCACAGAAGAGTGAGTCAACGGCAAGTGATTTTGGTGAGAGCGTATGGAAAGATAGCGAATTTTGTTATGTACAGGAAGCTGTCGAAATCCGCGGCCAGGAAATTCAACGTATCTATCCATTGGCTCCTGTGCAAGAGGGAATGCTCTATGAGAAGCTTATGGATGAATCATCTACAAAATATGTTGTTCAGCAGACGTTGCGATTGGCAGATGTAGATGTAGAGAAGATGCACAAAGCTTTTAAGTATTTAGCAACACAGCATGATATTTTACGTACAAAAATCTGTTATCGGGGAGTAAGTGTACCAAGACAAGTTGTATTGAAAGAAAGAATGCCGGAATTTAATTATATGGAAGTAGATAATGAATCGGATTATCTTGATTTAAAGGAACAAGATGTAAAACGAGGATTTGATTTAGAAGAAGATACACTACTTCGTATGAATCTGATAAAAATAAACAACAGTGGTTATCGGTTGATCATGACAAACCATCATATTATTTTAGATGGTTGGTGTTTGCCAATTTTGCGTAAAGAATTATTTAGTGCGTATATGGCAACAGATGAAGAACAATTAAAAACACCTAATCAGGCTGCTTCTAATAAAATGGGTAGCTATGAAAAGTTTGTCCATTATATAAATGAAAAAGATAAAGAGACGAGCCTTAAATATTGGGAAGACCTTCTTCAAGGATATGAGACAAGGGCTGATATTCTACCTTTAGGTCGTCCAGATGAAACAGAAGAAGAGAGTCAGAGCCAAGAGTTTAAGTTAAGCATAGAGGTAACTGAACAAGCAGAAGCGATATGTGCCCAATATGATGTAACATTGAACACGCTAGTAGAAGCTTGTTGGGGCGTTTTATTGGAAAAATACAACTCAACAAATGATGTTGTATTTGGAAAAGTTGTATCTGGTAGAAATGCAGAGATTGAAGGTATTGAAGAAATCGTTGGTTTATTTATCAATACAATACCCGTACGTATATCGACAACAAACGAAGACACCTTTGCCGATTTGTTGAAATCATTACAGAGCCAGGCAATTATTGCAAATGAACACGATTTTCTTCCCTTAGCAGAAATACAGAATCATACTTTATTAGGAAGAGATCTAATTGGAACATTATTCTTCTTTGAAGGCTATCAAGGAACAAGTATAAATATTGATGGCAAATTAAATGTGGAATCCGAATATTACCGCGAACAAATTGGGTATGACTTGGGAATGACAGCATTTAAGAGTGATCGTATCCATTTTAGAATTCTTTTCAGTACAAAGCTATATAACAAGGAACAAATAAACATTATTGGTTCCCATCTGCAAAGGCTTATGGAACAAGCAATTGCAGCACCACAGACGAAATTAATCGAATTAGGCATGACCAGTGAAGCAGAAGAAATGAAAGAATTAGTACAGTTTAACGCAACGGACAGCGACTATCCAAGAGACAAGACAATTGTACAATTATTTGAAGAACAAGTAGCAAGAACCCCCCATAATACAGCAGTTGTATGCGGGAATGAGCAATTGAGTTACGCTGAATTAAATGCTCGTGCCAATCAGCTTGCATTAAAGTTACGACGGGAATACCATGTCCAGCCTGATGATTTTGTTGCGATTATAGCAGAAAGAAGTTTGGAGATGGTGATCGGGTTATATGCCATCCTAAAGTCGGGTGCAGCATATGTACCCATTGACCCATTGTATCCAGAAGAACGTATCGAGTATATATTGGAAGATAGCCAGCCTAAAGCGGTTTTAATTGGTCATGGAAAGTATAATATTTCTCCTGAAAAGGTTGTTAACTTATATAGTGAAAGCAATTATGGAGAAGGTGCAGGGAATCTAGAACATGTAAATACTCCTCGTGATCTTATTTATCTGGTTTATACATCGGGTACAACAGGAAAACCAAAAGGGGTTATGGTAGAGCATCAGAATATAGTCAATCAGCAGATGTGGACACAAAGAGAATACCCATTACACGAGGGAGAATCTCTTTTAATGAAGACCACTTGTGCATTTGATGTTTTTGCCTGGGAAGTATTTTGGTGGATGTTAGCGGGTGGTAAACTTGTTATTTTGCAACAAGGAGAAGAAAGTCAAAGTGATAAGATCATCAAGGTAATTCAGGATTATAAAGTCAATGCAATCCAGTTCGTTCCTTCCATGTTCAATATGTTTCTAGAAGAATTAGATATGAGCAAAGAAAAAATAAATACTCTGCGTTATATCATTAATATTGGTGAGAAACTGAATGCGGAAAGTGTGAGACATTATAATCAATTAAGGGAAAAAGGACAAGTAAGAGCAGAACTACTGAATCTCTATGGTCCAGCAGAAACTACAGTTAATTCCAGTGGATATCATTGTCCAACAGGCTTAGATGTAGATAAAATATTAATTGGTAAGCCTATTAGTAATACACAAATTTATATATTATCAAATGAAAAAATAGCCGGAATAGGTGTACCAGGGGAATTATGTATTGCAGGAGAAAGTGTGTCGCGTGGATACTTAAATCGTGAAGAATTAACAGCTCAGAAATTTATTAAAAATCCTTTTGGTTCAGGAATGATGTATAAAACAGGTGATCTGGCACGGTGGATACCGGATGGAAATATCGAGTACCTTGGCCGTATAGATGATCAAGTTAAGATAAGAGGTTTCAGAATCGAACCAGGAGAAATTGAAAGTACTTTGATGGAGCTCGAAGGAGTTAGTGGAGCAGCCGTTGTAGTACGACAAGACAAGCAAGGAGAAAAATATCTGTGTGCTTATGTAGTCGTTCATACAGAAATAGAAGAATTAGACGAAGATACAATCAAGAGTGAATTACGCAAGAAGTTACCAGACTATATGGTTCCTGTGTATATTATTCGAATTGACCAAATTCCATTAAGTCATAATGGAAAGCTGGACAAAGCGGCACTACCAGAACCAGAATACAAGCCTAAGGAATATGTAGCACCAATAAATAGAGAAGAGAAGTTAATAGTTGAAGCATTTGAGAAAGTCCTTGGAATAACAGGAATTAGTGTCAATGATAGCTTTTTTGACTTGGGTGGTCATTCACTGAAAGTTACATTATTGTGTAATGAATTAGAAAAGACAATCGGTATAAGACTGCAGCTTAGTGAAATATTTGCTTTATCTACACCAAAACGTATTGCAGAAAGAATTGGAAGCTTACAACAGGATCGTTTTTCGGAAATACCGAAAATAGCTGAAGCAGAGTTCTATCCTATGAGTTCTGTTCAAAAGCGACTTTATCTTCTCAATGAGATAGTAGGTCCTAGTACTTCCTATAACATTTCGAATGTCATAAAATACGAAAACACTCTGGATAAAGAGCAGTTACAGGGAGCATTAGATAAGCTCTTAGAGAGAGAAGAAGTATTAAGAACCAGCTTCCATCTTATTAATGGAGAGCCAGTTCAAGTGATTCAACCAGATGCGAGAGTAGTATTGGAATACAAAGAAGCAGATACACTAGATATTCAAGATGAATATGATCGTTTTGTTTGCCCATTTGATTTATTCAAAGCACCTTTGATGCGGGTTAAGTTATTACAGACACCACAAGCTTCATACTTGATGCTGGATATTCATCATATTGTTTCTGATGGAGAAAGTCTGCCTATTATGATGAACTGGATAAGCGAGTTATATGAAGGAAATACTTTACCAATCCCAAGGCTTCATTATAAAGATTTCTCTGCTTGGCAAATGACTCAGGATATTACGAAGCAGGCGGCATATTGGAAAAACGAGTTCTTAGGCGAAATTCCAATACTTAATTTGAATACAGATTTCCAACGTCCTAAGAAAAAGAGCTTCAATGGTGCCGACGTAAAAACTAAGATTGAAGAACCAGTTTTTATGGAAATAAAAGAATTAGCGAAGAAGCATGGTGCTACGGAATTCATGACTATGTTATCAACCTTTATGATTCTATTGAGCAAATACAGTCAACAGGAAGAAATTGTAGTCGGAACTCCTGTATCAGGTAGAACCCACGTTGATACACAAGAAATGCTGGGGATGTTTGTAAACTCCTTGGCTATCAAAGGAAAAGTGAAACAAGAGGAGAGTTTTGAACAAGTATTGCTTGGAGTAAAAGAAAAATGTCTTCGTGCGTACGATAATCAGGACTTTCAATATGAAGACTTGGTTGAGGCAGTAGATGTAAAGAGAGATTTATCAAGAAATCCATTATTTGATGTAATGTTCATGATGCCAGAGAGTGAAATTATGTCTGGTTCAAAGAGCATTGTGAGTGGAACATGGGTACCAATGGAAGGAAAAGTAGCTAAGTTTGATCTGAATTTAATGGTAATACACACATCAGAGGGTTATGTGGTCAACTTAGAGTATTCTACAGATTTATTTAAACAGGAAACGATAAAGCAAATGCTGGATGATTATGTTTTATTACTATCAGAAGTTATAAAACATCCAGAAGACCGTTTGCAAGAGCTACTTAAGAAAGAGGATGTTAAGAAAGAGGAGAAAGATTCGACCCAAGCAGAGCTTGATCATCGTGCCAATCATCTGGCACAGCAAGTTTCAGATTTGATGCGGGCATTGCAGCAAAGAGATCAAGCTTATTGGAAGGCAAAAGTAGACAATTTCCCGCATGCACCTCAGTTACCACTTCTTCCAAATGGGAATGCTGTAAACAACGCAACAGTAAAACGTTTAGAAACGAGAATTGCTGCGACAGACTGGGCGATTGTGAGAAACAAGGCTTTGGATAACAAAATTGCACCATCTGCGTTATTGTGCACAATATATGCGGAAGTTCTATTTAAATGGAGCAATCAATCCAATATGGCACTTAGCTTAAATCTGTTTAGTAATCAGCCTTTTCATCAAGATGGAATGTCTCTGATGGGGGATTTCGTATCGAAATTGTTGTTAGATATCGATTTATCATCTCATAGACCATTTTGGGAAAGAACTACTGAGATTCAGAATCGGTTATTTGAAGCGTTAGACCACAGATTTTACAGTGGGGTTGATTTCCTGCGTGATCTGGCTGAACACCGTGGTCAAGAAGATCAAGCTATAATGCCAATTGTATTTACGAGTATGCTTCGTGACGAAGTAGATTTTTTCAATGCCAATATAGGTAGTAGGGGAGAATTGAAATACGGAATAAATCAGACCCCTGAAGTGTTTTTGGACTTCCAAGTTGCGGAAAGCGACGGACAATTAATTGTGACTTGGGATTATGCAAAAGATTTGTTTGATGAAGACATGATCAGTGCCATGTTTGAAACGTATCAACTTCGATTACAGCAAGTTATAGACAATA
>NZ_JBALQK010000144.1:0-1385 GCF_036965845.1 Bacillus sp. JJ1127
TTATATAACAATACAATGATGTGAAAATAAAAATTTTATTAATTACACTAAAAATGACATAGAATATGAATTCCATGTCATTTTTCAAAGTGATTTCGAAAATAAGGGGAAAGGGATTTCTCAAGCTTATTTTTCTAGCACATCTGAGCAAATTAATTTTAAAGCATAGGTTTTAATTGCACTTGTTGAGGTAGATGAAACTATAAAACATAAGATTATATTGTACATTGCCTATACTTTTTACTTCTGAGTTAAAATGAAATCACCTTTGATATATTCATCTTATTATATATTCCTTTCAATTTGCTTTCATAAATGTTACAAAAGTCTTGCAATCATCTCATTTCTTTGCTGCTGTAACGGGAAGGGTAAACCAAAATTCACTCCCTTGTTTACCATCTGAACGATCTCGTACACCAATTTCGCCTTTGTGCATTTCGATTAATGATTGTGCAATGGATAATCCGAGCCCAGATCCCCCAGATTGTGAGCTTCTTGATGGATCTGTTCTAAAAAAGCGTTCAAATATGCGCAGTTGATCACTATAAGCAATGCCTTCTCCTTCATCACGTACGATGAATTGAACGTGATGCTTCTGCTTATTTTCTTCTATAATTAGCTCAATCGTTCCAGATACTGGAGAATATTGAATTGCATTATGTAACAAATTACTGATAACCCGTGCTATCTTGCAAGGCATAATCCAGAGCTTAGGCAATGTATCAGAAACTTGTAATTGCAAATGGATCTGTTTTTCTTCTAATAAAATAGAATGTGAATCTAGTACTTCTAATAGAATACGATCCATATGTGTGAAACTTGGATAAAAATCTTCTTGTCCAAGTTCTAACTTAGAAAGAACAAATAAGTCATTAATTAATCCACTTAATCTTTGTATTTCTTTATGGATTGTCGTTAAGTACTGCATTTTCATTTCGGGATTTGCAATTACATCATCTTGTAATGCTTCAATCATCAATTGCATGCTAGCCAAAGGTGTTCGTAAGTCATGTGAAATATTCGCAATGAGCTCTGTACGTGCTTTCTCTCCTTCTTCTAACTTCGTAAACCCTTCTTTTAATTTTTTCGCCATTTGTTGAAAAGCTGTTGCTAATTCTTTAAATTCTTTTGGTCCTTGTCCAATTCTATGCATCGTCTCAAATTGTCTATCACTAAATTCTTTTGTTAATGCAATTAAATTTTGAATAGCTTCCGTAATAGGGCGTGTTAATAGCCAATAAATAATCGTTGAAAACGCCATTGCTACGGTTACAATTCCTATAAATAACTGTGTTTGTTCCGGCCTAAGTAACATTTTCATTTCGCTATACCAGATAGCAATCAGCATAATGCCGGTGCTTAATAGATTCATCAATAACAATTGA
>NZ_JBALQK010000144.1:1427-1676 GCF_036965845.1 Bacillus sp. JJ1127
TTCATCAATAACAATTGATTACGTAATTTCATATTGTATTTCCCCCAGTTGTCTCAAACCAATAATCTGTGCTTCTCTAACTCTTCATATAGATGATTCATTAACACAGTTACTGTCTTAATCTGCTCGTATCCAAGCTCCTAAATTTGTTGAAGAATTCGAGAACGTAAGAATACATATTTAAAATGTTTTTTGTAATACAAGGCATCTCAAATATCCTTTATTGTAAAAGAAAACTAATATCAGTAA